>JAFYOG010000086.1 GCA_017560285.1 Clostridia bacterium | reverse complement strand
TGGTTTCTAAAATAGTGTTTACCGAGGAATATAAAAACCCCGATGCCCTGCGCGGTTTAACCGATTTTTCCCACATATGGTTAATTTGGGGGTTTTCGGAAGCGCGGGATAAAGAATGGTCCCCAACGGTAAGACCGCCAAGGCTTGGCGGCAACGAAAGGGTAGGGGTGTTTGCCACACGGTCGCCCTACCGCCCAAATTCCTTGGCGCTTTCCTGCGTTAAAATTATTTCGGTAGATAACAATGCTATAACCGTTAGCGGTGCCGACCTTATGAACGGCACCCCAATTTACGATATTAAGCCCTATTTGCCCTATGCCGATTGCATACCCCAAGCAACAGGCGGCTTTGCCCCCGACGGCGGTAAAACGCTTTTTGTGCAATGCGGCGAAGAGCATATTGCCAAAATCCCTGCCGATTTGCAAAAGGGTTTGTTGGAAATTTTATCAAAGGACCCCCGCCCCCAATACCACCAAGACCCAACCCGTATTTACGGTATGGCTTACGGCGGATACGAGGTTAAGTTCCGCGTGGACGGAAACCGATTAATAGTAGAGGATATTAAGTAAAAACGGTGCATTTTTCACCGTTTTTTCTTTACATTCGGGCGGTTTTGTGTTAAAATTAGAATAGCCTATTTTGGAGGTACCTAATGGATATTATTGCAAGAATTGCAGAAGAATTAAAAATTAAAAAAACTCAGGCAGAGGCTGCCGTTAACCTTATCGACGAGGGCAACACCATACCCTTTATCGCCCGCTACCGCAAAGAGGCAACGGGTTCACTTGATGATGAACAGCTGCGTATTCTTGGCGAAAAGCTGGAATTTTACCGCGCGTTAGACGCCCGCCGTGCAGACGTTTTCCGTCTTATCGACGAGCAGGGCAAAATGACGGAAGAGCTTTCCACCGCCATCGAAAACGCACAAACCCTTGCAGAGTTAGAGGATATTTACCGCCCCTACCGCCCCAAGCGCAGAACAAGAGCAAGCATTGCGGCAGAGGCAGGTCTTACACCCCTTGCCGAGCTTATGTTAGAGCAAAAGCCCGATATAAATATCGATGCCGAGGCAGAAAATTACATTAACCCCGAAAAGAAGATAGAATCCGCCGCCGATGCAATTAACGGCGCAAAGGATATTATTGCCGAAAAGGTTTCTGATAACGCGGAATTCCGCAAGTGGATACGCGAATACACCTATAAATACGGCAAGCTGGTTTCTAAGGCAAAGACTGAAGAGGATACCGTTTACCGCCTTTATTACGATTATAACGAGCTTCTTTCCAAAATGCCCTCCCACCGCGTGCTTGCCGTGGACAGAGGCGAAAAGGAAGGCATCTTAACCGTTAAGGTAGACGTAGAAAAGGATAAAATTTTCGATTATTTGCGCGGTCAGATGCTTACCGCAAGGGAATGCTCTGCCACCGAATATATCCGCCAAGCTACCGACGATGCCTACGAAAGATTAATCGCCCCCTCGGTTCAGACCGAAATGCGAAACACCATCACCGACAGCGCCCAAGAGCAGGCTATGCGGGTTTTTGGCGAAAATCTAAAGAATTTGCTTATGCTTCCCCCCGTTCGCGGTAAGGTTGTTATGGGCTTCGACCCTGCATACCGCACCGGCTGTAAGATTGCTATAGTTAACGACGTTGGCGACGTTTTGGATACCACCGTGGTTTACCCCACCCCGCCCCAAAACAAAACCGAAGAGGCAAAGGCAAAGCTAAAACAGCTTATTGCCAAGCATAAGGTAGATATTATTTCTATCGGCAACGGCACCGCATCGAAGGAAAGCGAAATTTTCGTTGCGGATATGATAAAGGAAATCGACCGCAACGTAAGCTATATTATGACAAACGAGGCAGGGGCTTCGGTTTATTCCGCAAGCAAATTGGCAAGCGAGGAATTTCCTCAGTTCGACGTTTCCATACGCAGTGCGGTTTCTATCGCCCGCCGCTTGCAGGACCCGTTGGCAGAGCTTGTTAAAATCGACCCAAAGGCAATAGGCGTTGGTCAATATCAGCACGATATGGAGCAAAAAGCTCTTGATAATTCCTTGGCAGGCGTTGTAGAATCCTGCGTTTCAGGCGTTGGTGCCGACCTTAACACCGCCTCGGTAAGCCTTTTATCCCACATTGCGGGCATTAACAGCAAAATCGCAAAGAGCATTTACGAATACCGCACCACCGTTTCCCGCTTTAAAACCCGTGCCGAGCTTTTAAAGGTAAAGGGTATTGGCGAAAAGGCATACAAGCAGTGCGTGGGCTTCCTTCGCGTGCCCGAAAGCTCAGAGGTTTTGGATAACACCTCCGTTCACCCCGAAAGCTACGATGCCGCATATTCCTTGCTTAATTTGCTGGGCTACGAAAAGGCCGACGTAAGCTCCCGCAATTTAAAGGATTTAAAAGCGCGTCTTAACGCAAAGGGCAAGGAATCGGTTGCCGCACAGCTTGGCATTGGCGTTCCCACTCTTGAGGATATCGTTTCCGAGCTCGAAAAGCCCGGCCGCGACCCCCGTGATGAGCTTCCTCCCCAAATTTTGCGTACCGACGCTATGGATATTTCCTCGCTAAAGGCGGGTATGGAATTTGTGGGCACCGTTCGCAACGTTGCCGATTTCGGCGCATTTGTAGATATAGGCGTTCATCAGGACGGCTTGGTGCACATAAGCAAGCTTTCGGATAAGTTCGTAAAGCGCGCCGCCGACGTTGTAAAGGTTGGGGATATTATTAAAGTGAGAGTTATCGACGTTGACGTTGCAAAAAAACGCATTTCTTTGGAAAAAATCCGCTAAAATACGCAATTTCCCTATTGCAATATTTCATAGATCAGTATATAATTAATTCGTTAAAAATTTAGATATTTATTTGGAGGCTATATTATGATCAGCAACAAATATCTTCAAGAGCTTTACGCTCAGGTAGAAAAGCGCAACGCAGGTGAAAAGGAATTTTTGCAGGCAGTTGGCGAAGTATTCGAATCTCTTTCCCCCGTTATCGACAAGCGCCCCGATTACGAAGCAGTTATGGACAGAATCGTAGAACCCGAACGCTTTATTCAGTTCCGCGTTGCTTGGGTTGACGACAGCGGCAAGGTTCAGGTTAACCGTGGCTTCCGCGTTCAGTTCAACAGCGCAATCGGTCCCTACAAGGGCGGTTGCCGCTTCCACCCCAGCGTATGCTCCTCTGTAATCAAGTTCCTTGGCTTCGAGCAAACCTTTAAGAACTCTCTTACCGGTCTTCCTATGGGCGGCGGTAAGGGCGGCGCAGATTTCGACCCCAAGGGCAAATCCGATAACGAAATTATGCGTTTCTGTCAGGCATTTATGACCGAGCTTCAAAAGTATCTCGGCCCCGATACCGACGTTCCCGCAGGCGATATCGGCGTTGGCGCCCGCGAGGTTGGCTATATGTTCGGTCAATATAAGCGTATCCGCGACGAATTTACCGGCGTTCTTACCGGTAAGGGTCTTTCCTACGGCGGTTCCTTGGCAAGAACTCAGGCTACCGGCTACGGTCTTTGCTACTTTACCGATAATATGCTTAAAAAGAAGGGCGACAGCTTCGACGGCAAGATCGTTGTTGTAAGCGGCTCCGGTAACGTTGCTATCTACGCTTGCGAAAAGGCTACCCAGCTTGGCGCAAAGGTTGTTGCAATGAGCGACTCTAACGGCTATATCTACGACCCTAACGGCATTAACCTTGCTGTTGTTAAGCAGATTAAAGAGGTTGAACGCGGCAGAATTAAGGAATATGCTGAACGCGTTGCAGGCTCTGTATATACCGAAGGCAAGGGCATTTGGACAATTAAGTGCGATATCGCTCTTCCCTGTGCAACCCAGAACGAGCTTAACGGCGACGATGCAAAGGCTCTTATCGCAAACGGCGTTAAATACGTTGCAGAAGGCGCAAATATGCCCTCTACCCCCGATGCTATCGAGGCATTCCTTAACGCAGGCATCTATTTCGGCCCTGCAAAGGCTGCAAACGCAGGCGGCGTAGCTACCTCCGGCTTGGAAATGAGCCAGAACAGCATGCGTCTATCCTGGACTTTCGAAGAAGTTGACGAAAAGCTTCGCGGCATTATGGACGGCATCTTTGCCAACGCAACCGCTGCCGCAAAGGAATATGCCGACAGCGAAGATAACCTTGTAGCAGGCGCAAACATCGCAGGCTT
>JAFYOG010000085.1 GCA_017560285.1 Clostridia bacterium | reverse complement strand
CAAGGTATTTTTGAAAAGCTCGGGTTGGTTGGGATATGCGGGATTATCGGTATTTATGCCCTGCCTTATTTCGTTAATGCTTAAAATATGAGGATTTTGGTCTTTTATTACCTGCGCTACCAGGTTTAAATCCATAACATCGCCGGGAAGGTTATTATTTCTTCCGTGTTGGATGTTAAAGGTCATTATTTTTAGCTTCATTAGAACAGCCCTGTAATTAAGCCGTCGTCGGTAACGTCGATACGTTCTGCGGCGGGAACCTTGGGAAGACCAGGCATTGTTAAAATATCGCCGGTTAGCACGACTATAAAGCCTGCGCCTGCAGAGATTTTAACGTTCTTTACGGTAACGGTAAAGCCCGTAGGTGCGCCAAGGCGAGTTGCATCGTCGCTGAAGCTGTATTGGGTTTTGGCAATACATATGGGCAATTTGCCAAAGCCTTGGGATTCCAGCAATGCGATTTGCTTTTTCGCCGCAGGCATAATGGTAATGCCCTCGCCGCCGTATACCTTTTTAACAACGGCTTCGATTTTATCGGCAATGGGTAAATCTAAATCGTAGGAGAAGGTGAAATCGCCTTTTTCTTCCTCGCATAGCCTTACAACCTCTTTTGCCAAATCTATGCCGCCTGCGCCACCCTCTGCCCAAACGTTGGAAAGAACGGTGTTAACGCCAAGCTCGCGGCATTTATCGATAATGTACTGAATTTCGGCATCGGTATCGGTGGGAAAGCGGTTTACGGCAACTACGCAGGGTAGCTTATAAACGCTCTTGATATTATATACGTGGCGAAGCAGGTTGGGGATACCAAGACTTAAGGCTTCTAAATTTTCGGTACCAAGCTCGGTCTTTGCCAATCCGCCGTGCATTTTTAGTGCCCTTACAGTGGCAACCATAACAACTGCATCGGGGGTAAGGCCTGCCATACGGCATTTGATATCTAAAAACTTTTCTGCGCCCAAATCTGCGCCGAAGCCTGCCTCGGTAACCGCATAATCACCAAGCTTTAGCGCCATTCTTGTTGCAATAACAGAGTTACAGCCGTGGGCTATGTTGGCAAAGGGACCGCCGTGAACGAAGGCGGGAGTTCCCTCTAAGGTTTGAACCAAATTGGGCTTTAACGCATCCTTTAACAATGCTGTCATTGCGCCTGCGGATTTAAGCTGACCGCAGGTAACGGGATCGCCCGATTTGTTATAGCCAACGATGATGTTGGAAAGCCTTGTTCTTAGGTCGGATATAGATTCGGAAAGGCAGAGAACCGCCATAATTTCGGATGCGACGGTGATATCGAAGCCATCCTCGCGGGGGACACCGTTCGCCTTGCCGCCCATACCGTCAACGATATTGCGGAGCTGGCGGTCGTTCATATCTACACAGCGCTTCCACGTGATACGGGTTATATCGATATCCAACGCATTGCCCTGCATAATATGGTTATCCAGCATAGCGGCAAGCAGATTGTTTGCCGCGCCGATTGCGTGGAAATCCCCTGTGAAATGAAGGTTAATATCCTCCATAGGTACAACCTGAGCGTAGCCGCCGCCTGCGGCGCCGCCCTTTAAGCCGAACACGGGGCCCAAGGAAGGTTCGCGCAGTGCCACGGTAACGTCCTTGCCGATACGGCGTAAGCCGTCGGCAAGTCCGATAGTTGTGGTGGTTTTGCCCTCACCCGCGGGGGTGGGGGTTATGGCCGTTACAAGGATAAGCTTGCCGTTTTCATTCTTTGTTTCGGTAAGAAGAGAAAGGTCAATTTTTGCCTTGTATTTGCCGTAATGTTCGATATATTTATCGTCGATGTTAGCTGTTTTTGCAATTTCGTTTATATGCTTTAACTGACAGCTTTGTGCGATTTCAATATCGGTCTTATATTGCATTTGATACAACTCCTATTATTTGAAGTAGCGTACAGCCGCTTCAAACATCTTAATATCGTATTCGCCGGGTACGTTCTTATAAAGGCCTGCGCCGATACGTTCGCTGTGACCCATTTTACCGAACACTCTGCCATCGGGAGAGGTTATACCTTCAATAGCGCAGATAGAGCCGTTGGGGTTGAAGTGAACGTCGCCGGTTGCCTTGTTATCTAAATCTACGTACTGGGTAGCGATCTGACCGTTGGCAGCCAATTCCTTAATAAGCTCTTCGCTTGCGAGGAATCTGCCCTCGCCGTGGGAAATAGGCACGTTGTAAACGTCGCCTACGTTGGTAAGCGCTAACCAAGGAGATTTGTTAGAAGCTACACGGGTACGAACGATGCGGGATTGGTGGCGGGATATGGTGTTAAAGGTAAGAGTGGGACAGTTTTCGTCGGTGTCGATAATCTTACCGTAGGGTACCAAGCCAAGCTTGATAAGCGCCTGGAAGCCGTTACAGATACCGCACATTAAGCCATCGCGGTTTTCTAACAGATCGGTAACGCCTTCTTTAATTGCGGCGTTGCGGAAGAATGCAGTAATAAACTTTGCACTGCCATCGGGTTCATCGCCGCCGGAGAAGCCGCCGGGGATAAAGATCATCTGTGCAGATTTAAGCTTGGTTGCAAATTCTTCTACGCTGGAAGAAATATCTGCCGCAGAAAGGTTCTTTATTACAATAATTTCGGGGTCGGCGCCTGCATCGCGTACTGCCTTGGCAGAATCGAATTCGCAGTTGGTGCCGGGGAATGCGGGGATAAGAACCTTGGGCTTTGCGCACTTGATTGCAGGTGCAACGCGGTCGGTTGCCTTGTAATTGAAGGTGGGAACGTCGCTTGCGCTGTCTGCAATGTTGCAGGAATATACGCTTTCTAATTTATTTTCGTATTCGGAAAGCAGTTTATTTAAGCAGTATACCTCGTTACCGTAGGATAGAGACTTTTCTTCGGTAACGTAGCCTAATACTCTGCCGATTTCAACATCGGGATTAACCTCTAAAACGAATGCGCCGTAGTTCAAGCCGAAGATTTCTTCCATAGTAACGTCTTCGTTATAGCGGAAGCCGAGCATATTACCGTAGCACATCTTCATAACCGCTTCGGCAACACCGCCCATACCGGGGGTATAGCAGGAAACTGCATCGCCGGAACGGAGCGCGGAGGTAACTATGTTACAATTTTCATAGAAAGCAGCGTGGTTGGGAAGATTATCCTCGCCCAAAGCGGGTTTTAGAAGGACAACCTTGTTGCCTGCCTTTTTAAATTCGGGAGAAACAACGTCGCTTGTTTTGCCCGTGGTTACGGCAAAGGAAACAAGTGTGGGGGGAACGTCTAAATTCTCGAAGGAGCCGGACATAGAATCCTTACCGCCGATAGAGCCGATGCCCAATTCCATTTGTGCGCGGTATGCGCCCAAAAGCGCGGCAAGAGGCTTGCCCCAACGCTTGGGATCCTTACCAAGACGTTCGAAGTATTCCTGGAAGGTTAGGTAAACGTCCTGGAATTTTGCGCCGGTTGCAACAAGCTTTGCAACAGATTCGATTACCGCAAGGTAAGCGCCGTGGTAGGGGCTCTTTTCGGTAATGAAGGGGTTATAGCCCCAAGACATAAAGGAGCAGTTATCGGTATGCTTCTTTTCTACGGAAATCTTTTGAACCATTGCCTGAATGGGGGTATGCTGATATTTACCGCCGAAGGGCATAAGCACGGTGCCTGCGCCGATGGTGCTGTCGAAGCGTTCGGAAAGGCCGCGCTTGGAGCAGGTGTTAAGGTCGGTAGCAACCTTGCTGTAAAGCTCGGTAAAGCTGCCCTCTGCTTTAAAGGAATTATCGTATTCGCCCTTAGCTACGGTAACGTCGATATGCTTATCGGCGCCGTTGGAGTTAAGGAAATCGCGGCTGATATCTACGATGGTGTTGCCATTCCAATGCATTACCAAACGATTTTTATCGGTTACGGTTGCAACCTGAACAGCGGAAAGGTTTTCGGTCTTGGCAAGCTCGAAGAAGCGGGCAACGTCCTTTGCTTCTACAACAACTGCCATACGTTCCTGAGATTCGGAAATAGCAAGCTCGGTGCCGTCCAAGCCATCGTACTTTTTGGGAACTGCGTTAAGGTCGATTTCCAAGCCGTCGGCAAGCTCGCCGATTGCAACGGAAACGCCGCCTGCACCAAAATCGTTACAACGCTTGATAAGCTGAGAAGCCTCGGGGTTGCGGAACAATCTTTGAAGCTTACGTTCCTCGGGCGCGTTACCCTTTTGAACCTCGGCACCGCAGGTTTCCAAGGAAGAAGCGGTGTGAGATTTAGAAGAGCCGGTTGCACCGCCGCAGCCGTCGCGGCCGGTTGCACCGCCCAAAAGGATGATAGCATCGCCTGCTTCGGGACGTTCGCGGCGTACGTTAACAGCGGGAGCCGCTGCAATAACCGCGCCGATTTCCATACGCTTTGCGGCATAGCCGGGGTGATATATTTCGTCTACTATGCCGGTTGCAAGACCGATCTGGTTACCGTAGGAGGAATAGCCTGCTGCGGCAGTAGTAACGATTTTACGCTGAGGTAATTTACCCTTTATAGTTTCGGAAACGGGAACCAAGGGATCTGCCGCGCCGGTTACGCGCATTGCGCCGTAAACATAGGATCTGCCGGACAACGGGTCGCGGATTGCACCGCCGATACAGGTAGCCGCACCGCCGAAGGGTTCGATTTCGGTGGGGTGGTTGTGGGTTTCGTTCTTGAACAAAAGCAACCAAGGCTCGGTTACGCCGTCAACCTCGATATCTACCTTAACGGTACAAGCGTTGATTTCTTCGGATTCATCCAATTTATCGAGCTTGCCTGCTTTTTTAAGATAACGAACTGCAAGGGTAGCTACGTCCATAAGGCAAACGGGCTTGGTTCTGCCAAGTTCCTTACGGGTGTTTATATAGTTTTCGTATTCCTTCTTAAGGAGATCGTCCTCGAAGGTTACGTTATCGATAACCGTATTAAAGGTGGTATGACGGCAGTGGTCGGACCAATAGGTATCGATCATACGGATTTCGGTAATGGTGGGATCTCTGTCCTCTTGCTTAAAGTAGGATTGACAGAAGATGATATCGTCGATATCCATTGCCAAGCCGTATTCCTTGATAAATGCTTCTAAGCCTGCACGGTCAAGAGAAATAAAGCCGTTAAGGGTGCGAACGGTGGTGGGGATATCGTATTCGATAGCCAAGGTTTCGGGCTTTTCTAAGGCAGCCTCGCGGGATTCGACGGGGTTGATAACGTACTTTTTGATAGCCGCAATATCGGCATCGCTAAGGTTGCCGTAAAGGGCGTATACACGGGCGGTACGAACCAAGGGACGGTCGCCCTGAGAAATGATCTGAATACACTGTGCGGCAGAATCGGCACGCTGATCGAACTGACCGGGAAGATATTCTACTGCGAACACAACAGCATCGGTTAAGAAATCTACGTTATCTGTAACGATGTCGAGCTGAGGTTCGGAAAAAACGGTTTGCTTGGAATAGTTAAAAAGCTCTTCGGTGATGTTTTCTGCATCGTAGCGGTTGAACAGACGAACATCGGTTAAGGATTCGATACCCAAAAGGGTGCGGGCATCGGATAGAAGTGCCTTTGCTTCCAATGCTAATTCTTTTTTCTTTTCGACAAATACTCTGTATACCATTATTTAACCTCCGGTGCTTTTAATGCACGTGCGCCTATATCGCGGCGGCAGTAGGAATTTTCGAACTTGATTTGGTCTACCATTGCATAGGATGCATTGATTGCGTTCTGCAAGGTATCGGATACTGCAGTTACGCCCAAAACACGGCCGCCCGAGGTAACCACTTCCCCGTTATTTAACGCTGCGCCTGCAACGTAAACGTTGTTGGCAACGGATTGGGGAATGGAAATAGGATAGCCCTTGCCGTAGCTTTCGGGGTAGCCCTTGGATGCCATAATTACGCAGCAAGCATAATCGTTGCTGAACTTAACCTCGGTTTCTGCCAAGGTTTCGTTGGTAACAGCCTGCATAACGGTTAGTAAATCGGATTCCAGCAAAGGAAGAACAACCTGAGTTTCGGGGTCGCCGAAGCGGCAGTTATATTCTATAACCTTGGGGCCGTCCTTGGTAAGCATTAAGCCGAAATACAAGCAACCCTTAAAAGGTCTGCCCTCGGCGTTCATAGCGTTGATGGTGGGCAAAAAGATTTTTTCCATACATTCTGCCGCAACTGCACTTGTATAATAGGGGTTGGGAGCAATGGTGCCCATACCGCCTGTATTTAAGCCTGTATCGCCATCGCCGATACGCTTATGGTCCATAGAAGAAATCATAGGAACAACGGTTTTGCCATCGGTAAAGGAAAGAACCGAAACCTCGGGGCCTTCCAAAAATTCTTCTACGACAATTCTGTCGCCGCTTTTGCCGAAGGCTTTATCGCACATCATAGATTTAACTGCGTTAACAGCTTCCTCGCGGGTGAAGGCGATAATAACGCCCTTGCCCAACGCCAAGCCGTCGGCCTTGATAACGGTGGGAATAGGTGCGGTTTCCATATATTTTAACGCTTCGTCAACGTTATCGAAAACCTCGCAAGCGGCGGTAGGAATGCCGTATTTCTTCATTAATTCCTTAGAAAAAACCTTACTGCCCTCGATAATTGCGGCGTTTGCCTTGGGACCGAAGCAAGGAATGCCCTTTGCCTCTAATGCATCTACGCAGCCGAGCACCAAGGGATCGTCGGGAGCGACGATAGCGTAATCGATTTGGTTTTCTACCGCAAAGCTTACGATAGCTTCGATATCCTTTGCGCCGATATTTACGCAGGTTGCATCTGCGGCGATACCGCCGTTGCCGGGGAGCGCAAAGATTTGGGTAACTGATTTATTTTCTTTTATTTTACGGATGATGGCGTGTTCTCTGCCGCCACCGCCCACAACAAGTATTTTCATTAGTATTGCTCCTAAAGATTAATGGTGGAACAGACGCATTCCCGTGAATGCAAGTGCCATACCGTATTTGTTACAGCAATCGATAACAGCATCGTCACGGATAGATCCGCCGGGCTCTGCGATGTATTTTACACCGCTCTTGTATGCTCTTTCGATATTATCCGAGAAGGGGAAGAATGCATCGGAGCCCAAGGAAACGCCGTCGATAGAATCGAGATAAGCGCGTGCTTCTTCGGCGGTGAGAGGTTCGGGCTGAGAAGTGAAGAACTTCTGCCAAATACCGTCGGCACAAACGTCTTCTTCGTTCTTGTTGATATAGCCGTCGATAACGTTATCTCTGTCTGCTCTGCCGATATCTGCACGGAAAGGAAGGTTTAGTACCTTTTCGTGCTGACGAAGGAACCAGGTATCTGCCTTGGTACCTGCAAGACGGGTACAGTGGATACGGGATTGCTGACCTGCGCCAACACCGATAGCCTGACCGTCTACTGCGTAGCAAACCGAGTTGGACTGGGTATATTTAAGGGTGATAAGAGCGATAATTAAATCGCGTACTGCGCTTTCGGGAAGCTCTTTATTATCGGAAACTACGTTGGAAAGAAGCTCTTTGTTAATTTCGAAGTTGTTTCTTCCCTGCTCGAAGGTGATGCCGTAAACCTGCT
>JAFYOG010000016.1 GCA_017560285.1 Clostridia bacterium | reverse complement strand
TTCGTAAACACTTTGCACAATAGTTCCGCGCACTGGTCGTATATTGGTAGTGATTCCAATCCCTATATTGCAGTTGGCATTGCATCCAGAGATTCCGAAGCAGACTCTTGGTATGTTTGTTACTTTGCTATGCAAAGCAACGAATATGATTGATTTGCTGTAATAATCCAAGGTTGATGAACATTAAATAAACTTGCAATTTGAGCTCTCCCTTATCAAAGGGAGGGCTTTTTTGTTATTTCAAAAATAAATTCCACATACTATAAGAGAAGGAGCAAATTGAATTATAAAATGAAAGGGGATTTTCTTATGAAGTATTTAAGAAAACCAATTGCACTTTTGCTTGTAGTAATAATGGGTTTAATGGCTATGCCCTTAACTTCTATGATTACTTTTGCAGAACCTACTCCCGTTGCATCCGGAACACTTAATATTGTACCGGAATTCAAAGAGTACGTAACCTTAGATTCTCCGGATAAAGGATGGAACAGTTCCCCCAGAGATTATCGCTTTACGAATATTGTAGATTTCACGAGCGATAACACGAGTGGAGCGGATGATACCGTTACAGGGTACTGTATCAACCACGGTGGTAAATTCCGTGGCGAAGATCTTACAAAGTATCTCGGTTATAGACCTGATGAATCAAAATATTTTTCAGAATTTACAGAATCTCAACAGAAGGGCATATTGCTTACCGCAATGTTTGGCCATCCTGCTGTAGATTGGCGAGACCTTGTGTATGAAAACGGAACCCGACAAGACGGCGACACAATTTCCGATGCAATAGCTGCTACCCAAGCGTTACTTTGGGAATTTAACTTGGGCACAAGAACGTCTTTTGAGCTTAATGCACGTAATAGCGATTGGGCATACAATATGGTCGCTCAAGACAAAGGTGCCGAGCGTGCATATACTCGTATTTTGTCAAGTGCGCAGCGTTGGCTCGACGAAGGGCATGATTGGGAAAAACTTTTAAACGATCCTAATATGATTGTTTGGGAAAACGGCGAAACTGCACAGGTAATGCTTACATACTCCGGCAGACCTATAGATCCCTTCGGTTCTATTTCTATCAAGAAGGTAGACGAGAACGGCAATGGCTTGGAGGGGGCGGTATTTACTATTTACGATGAGAACGGTGCGTTATTTGAAGTTTTGGAACCGACATCTGTAGACAATGACTATACAGCAAAAACTGGTGACATAAATGAACCGGATACTGTACCCTATGGTACTTATCGAATTATTGAAACCAAAGCACCAGCAGGTTACAAACCCTCTCAAACAGGTTGGACAGTTGTTGTTGACGAAGAACACAAGCACGTACAGTTTGTAGTGGACAACCTTGCGGAACGTGAGCTTAAAATCCACAAGACCAGTAAAACCACCGACGGCAAGACCGGCACAAAGCATATCTCGGATAAAGTGTTCTTTGTATACGACTATACAACCTCCGGCACTATCGGCGGTCTTATAGGCTCGCTCACTACCGACGCCAACGGCAACACCACCGCATTGAAGCTTACCTCCAACGAGTCCGGCCAATATGCAATTAAAGAAGCCGTTACCGATAACTATACTCCCTCCGCACTTAACGGTTATGCTACAAAGAAAATCGGTGGTGATACATATTTCATCATCGATAAATCGCAGTTCGCAAAGAATGGGAACGGCGTGTATAGCTTTACGCTCGATGTAGTGAATGAATATATCCAGTACGGAAAAATCCAAATCAAAAAAGAACTCGATGTAGCAGGGAAGTCTCTCAAAGGTTTCTACTTCGAGCTCTATGACAGCAAGGGCAATATAGCCATTGACAATAATACCGGTTTGGAAATTAAAGGATATACCAACGATAAAGGTTTCCTTACCTTGGCATCCGATGTTAAAAAATGTGAGATAGGCAAAACCATTAGAAGCTTGTCTGATTTAGCAACGGTTACATACGGAGATCTTTACGATTTTACCGATGCAGAAGAACGCGCTGCTTTAGAAGCATTAGGTATTAAAGAGAGTGATTTCGTTGATGAATTTTTGGCCGGATTTACTTCTACTAAGGCGTTAGCGATAACAGACATATATTTCCTTAACGAGAACATTCCTACATCAACATTGGTATCTTGGTTTAACTCCAAATTTTCGAACAACTGGCTCGTATACAATTTGGATGGAGAAAATGTACTTTCTCCCGATTCTACAACCAGCAAAAATGACCTTTGGGGGTTAATGCTCGAGATCAATGGTGTCGTTGTTGGTATGTTATATACATCACCGTTCTCGTCTGTTACCGAATTCAGCGTAGAGCCCGGTGAATACACAATAAAAGAAACCCTTACCGAGAATCAAAAGGCAGATTATAAATCTGATGCTGATTCTTTGACAAAAACATTTGAAGTTAAAGCATACTCCACTACAAATGTTCAAACTGTAACCTTCTTAAATAAGTCTAAGTCTGCCGCTATTAAGATTGTAAAGACTTCCGAAGACGGCGTCTTGGCAGGTTTTAAGTTTAAGATTGAAGGTCCCAACGGATTCTCTTACACAACCGAAGCAACGGATAATTCCGGTGTGTTGTATATTAACGAGAATATTATCGGCGCAGATATTGTTGCGGGCGAATATACAATCACTGAAATAAACGTTCCCGGCAGATACAATACTCCCATTGCACAAACAATAGAATTTTCAACAAACGATATCAACAATACCGACGGTGTAACGAAAACCGTATCGTTTAATAACACATTAAAAACATATCAGCTCACCATCAAGAAAGAGTCTGAAGACGGTATCGTAAGAGGCATCCAGTTCAATGTTGTAGGAACCGACATAAAAGGCAATTTCATCGAAGCCATTGTAACAACCGGCAGCGGAGACAATGCAGATAACACCGCTACCTTGGATGGCCTCTATCCCGGCACATACTATATTACCGAAATTATGACCGAAGACGGCAGATATGTAATCCCCGACGCAAAAGAATTGGTGATTACCGAAAACAGTGTTAATACTGTTACCTTCCAAAACGTATTGAAGAAGTTTACCGTTGAGCTTACCAAGAAACCTGCCGCCGGCGCAATCTACGGTGACTCCTCGCTCGAAGGCGCGGAATACGGTCTTTACAAAGACGGTGTTCTTATCGAAAGCAAGGTTGTAACCGTAACCAATGGCGTAGGTAAAATTACTTTCTCCGAACAAGTATGCGGCGAAGGTTATTACGTACAAGAAATCAAAGCTCCCGAAGGCTTCTATCTGGACAAAAACATATATACCGTTAATGCAGATGCAAATAGCGTATATTCCGAGCACAACATTATCTACGTTAACGTAACCGACGTTGAGATCACCGGTAAGATTACTATCTACAAGCTCAAAGGTACCGAAGACAATAACGTACCCGAAGCAGGCGCTATCTTCCACGTTTATCTCAAGTCTGCAGGCGCCTATATTCCTAATGCGCCGGATACAGTTGCACAAGACTTTATCGTAACCGATAGAGAAGATCCCAACGATCCCATGGGTTACTTCGGCGGTATTGCTACCACTAAGGAGCTCCCCTATGGTACGTATATCGTTAAGCAGGTGTATGGTGATGAACGCTTCGAGCTCGCAGAGCCTTTTGAAGTAGTAATCGACGCGGAACATACCAGTGAGACCTATACTGTACTTAATAAGACCACAGTTAAACCTGTTACCATTACTAAACAGGATATTACCGGCACAAAGAATTTGCCCGGCGCAGAGCTGAAGCTCGTTGATGAAGACGGTAATGAATATACAGGTACCACAGATGAAAACGGTCAGTACGTATTTACCGTATGGCCCGCTAAGTCTTATACCCTTACCGAGTTGGTAGCTCCCGAAGGCTACGTTCTCACCTCCGAAGCTGTAACCTTCACCTTGGATATTTACGGTGAAGTAATCGAA
>JAFYOG010000084.1 GCA_017560285.1 Clostridia bacterium | reverse complement strand
CGGTGGCTACGTAAACTTCATCAAACACCGATACCTCTTTAGAGTGCTTCCAAACCCAATATACCATGGGCTTGCCGCAAATTAATGCGCAGGGTTTGTTGTTAAAACGGGTGGAGCCGCCGCGCGCGGGAATCATACCTATAATTTTCATTTTATTAACCTTCCTTTTATGTTTTGCAGACGGTAAAGTAAATGCAATCTACGGTACCGTTTGTTTTTTATCAAATTAATTATTTTCGGATTTTCTTTACATGTGTCTGCCGCGCGTATAATTTCTTGCATTTCGCCACAGGATGCTACCGCTTTAAACTGTTTGTACCCTTGTTTATACGAATTTCGCAACGAAAGGAGAAAATGATATAGCATTATCGTTGCTAACTCTTTTAACTGTATTTCAGGACAATTATTAGTTATTATAAAATTCTTCCACAACGTATATTTTTCTTTGTATTTTACGAAATAATACTTATCAAAGCTGTGGGACAGTGAATTATCCCGAACGTCATAGATATAATCAGAATAGCCCGTATAAACAATATTTTTAATTTTCGATGCATAGGTTAAAGCAAAAATCAAATCCTCGTTATAATCACCAAGATCTGCTTGTTGACGAATTTTAATTCCATTTTCTATTACCGTTTGCCGATGATAGATTGCATTACACAAATATCCTGCTAAGCCGCACTTATTAAATGAGAAATATTCGTTTTTATTGTATGTTTTTTCACGTTCAACAGCGAGTGTTTTCAAGTTGCCTAAATCTTTTTTATCTCGACAATATACCCCCATAGGTAACGTTTCTGCATTGGCAAATTTAATTAGTCTTTCTGCCCACAAAGGCGACACATAATCATCGCTGTCGCAAAACATAAGATATTCGCCAACGGCTTCAGCTATGCCTTTATTTCTCGCTGCTGCCGCACCGCAGTTGCGTTGGTGCACTGCTCTTATACGGCTATCCTTTTTTGCCCAATTATCGCACATTTGAGGGCAATTATCAGGGGAACCGTCGTCTACCAAAATCAGTTCGAAATCCGTAAAAGTTTGCGCGAGAATAGACTCGACACAGCGGTCGAGGTATTGCTCTACTTTATATACGGGAACTATGATACTAATTTTAGGCATTTGAACCTCATCGTTTTATTAATAAAATTCTACTTAAAATCGCCTTGAACGAGGATAGACGCGGGTGAGAGTATTCCCATACGGAATTATAAAACACTTTATCGGGAATATGTTGTTTTGCAGTTTTTAGTGTTTTGCGTAATTTAGCCATAGATGCTTTTCGATATTTCGACGTGTCAAAACCGCATTTTTTCATGGCATCGATCTGCTTTTGTATAATCCAAACATATGCCTTAATTCCGGTTTGAAGTGCAGAGGTCAGATTTTTTTTATAGAAAAACCGTAATTGTTCCTCGTGCGCCTCAATTTCTGCCAGCCATTTGGGTGACCATTTTGATTTGGTTATGCTTTCAGGGTTTACATAATAGCAATAAAGCTGCGCCGAAGCAAATGCTAATTCCTTTACCGAAAAAATCACTTTATATGTGGTCCATGAATCTTCATACAACAATCCAAAAGGATAGCGGATATCTGTAAACAATTCTTTTTTGTATAGCTTACCTACAGCAAGGTCAAGCAAACCGCAACGCTTTTCATAGGCGGCTTCCACAGACATTTTCTCGAAAGTGATTTCGTCGATATCGGGGGTAGGATTGTTCGACGTATAATAATCACAAATGCTGACGTCCGTCGCGTTATCGATGGCCGCATTATATAAAACTTCCAACATTCGGGGATGAATATAATCATCGCTGTCGACAAAATGCAGCCAATCACTTTTGCTGTTTGCAAACACCCAATCTATTCCTGCATTTCTTGCATCAGAAAGACCGCCGTTGGGTTTATGTATGACCTTTATACGTGCATCCTTCGTTGCCCAATCATCGCACATTTTTGGGCAATTATCGGGAGAACCGTCGTCAACCAAAATCAGTTCGAAGTCCGCAAAAGTTTGCGCAAGGATAGACTCGACGCATCTGTCGAGATATTGCTCTACTTTATATACGGGAACGATTACACTGATTTGTGGCATTATTTATTTTCCTTTAATATGGTTCTTAAATTTTTCGTAACGCTTTTCACCAAACAATTTCTTTAACATACGGTTTGGGATATGTTTTAAAGAATCGATTTTTTCTTTACGATTAGCTTTTGATATGCGCTTTTTACGTTCTTTTTGCTTTGCCTTCGTTTCCCAACTGGAGGAAAAATGATGAATTGATACAGTGTCATCACGAAAATCTTCCTTTTGGTCATAATAAGACACGGGACAAAGTATATGTGTGGCAAGTACAAGACAATGATCTATTGTTTGTGTTTCGCCGTTTTGAATTAAGCCCAATTCGATAAAGGGTTTTGTGTTTCGTATGGGGCAAGGTGTCATATCCATATTTCCATCAGGCAAAACGAATGGGATATTTTCGTAATCGTCCATTATTCTTTTAAGTATATCTGCGCCTTTTTCTGCGCCAAATCCTATACCGGTATTTACGTATTTATCCGCTTCAAATCCAAAATAAGCTTTGTTGGACAGAAGAAAATCTATATTATTTATGATTTCAACATCGGTATCAAGATAAATACCACCATTATCATAAACAACCTTAAGACGAATATAGTCGGTTACAAACGCCCATTTTTTTGCTTCATACGCCTGGCGGACATATAAAGGGCAGGTTGCAATGTCAAAATTACTTTCGTCCCAACGGATTATTTCATAATCGGGGCAAAATTTTTTCCAACTTTTTATACACTTTTCGGCAAGCGTGGGCAACGGATTACCGCCGAACCAACAATAATGGATTGTTTTAGGTATCATAATAATTTACCTGTCGTAAAACTTACAAAACAGTTTTAAGAAAAACAATCGAATTCTAAATTGAAAAACAGGATAATGAAGATTCTTTGCTATTTTGGAGAATGAATGTTTATCTCTAAGCGCATAATAATACTCTAAATACTTAAGCCACTTATTTATGCCATGTATTTTCCTAAACCTATAGCACTGATACAAATACAGTCCCCAGCCTTTAGGATTCTTCACAAAAAGAGAATCTCCTGCTGCAGTCAAACCATCTTTTCTGTATTCGCATATCATAGTAATTTCATTGAAGAATCTTAGCTTATATCCATCATAGGCAATTTTATCCCAAACAACACATTCTGTTAGAAACTTTTCTTCTTCAAATTCCGGAAACTGATATTGTTTTAATACATCAGTGTAAAACGCTTCAGCTTTATCACCAGTTATTCCGTGTTTCTCGCGTTCTAACATTGTTATATCTAATGTATCACCATCGAATGTCTTGCCAATGAATTGTTTGTTCTCGTTCGCGCGGATGCCACATATCCCACAAAACGTACTTTTCTTTTCCATAGGTATCGTTTGTTCGATATTGTTCATCAATTCCAACGCACTGTCAAGTAAATAATCATCAGAATCTACAATATAAAACAATTCCCCATGGGCTATTTGAATACCTTTATTAATAGCCCGGTGCTTACCACCATTCTCGGTTCTTACATATACTATAGGAAAACTATTGTTTTCCGCTTGAAACATTTCAAAAAGCGCGGGAGTATTATCCAGAGAACCGTCATCAACAACAACCCATTCAAAATCCTTAAAAGTTTGCCGCTGTAAAGAACGATACAACTGTTCTATAATATATCCACGGTTATACGTAGGTGTAAATACAGTAAATCTCATTTTGACCTCCTATACCCAATACTAATACCTCGTGAGAATTGATCAACATCATACAAAAATACTTCGTAAAACATTAACTTAATAATAAAATCTTATCCATCATTCACTATTTTTTACATCAAGGACCTTCATGTCATCCAAATGAATATGTCCCCAATACTGATGCAACCACACTAATGAACCATCTTTATTCAGCACTTCAAAACTAATTGCAGGGCAAACCCGATCTACCCCTACTTGCATACCAAACTGATTTTTTTCATATATCAATGCAACGGCATGATATTTCCCTTGAGCAATATTCTTAGTGGATAAGCTCGCAAAGATATCAAGTTTTTCGCCTGCTGATACATTGAAAGTTTCATTCATGAATGTAGTTCCTGCAAGCGTATCATCTGCATACAGCAATTCAAATCTAATCCCCAAATCATTCGCATCTGCATTTGCTTTACAATGGAGAACAAAATTCAAATCTTCACCTTGCAGAATCTGATTTTTTTCTAAACCGAGAATGTCTAAGCCTAGCATTTGAAACTTTCTAGTCTCATTTTTAGATCTAAGCAAATCTGAATAATCGTACTTTAGCCTAAAGTCATCATTCTGTTTCATATAAACACTAATGCTTTCTTCAACGTTTCCCTCAAAAACGACGCGGCCTTTATCGAGGACTACGCAACGGTCGCAGAGCTGGCGGATAGTGTTCATATTATGGGATACGTAAAGTACGGTTCTGCCTTCTTTTTTGGCGGCATCGCGCATTTTATCCAAGCATTTCTTTTGGAACGCCATATCGCCTACTGCCAAAACCTCGTCCATTATCATTATTTCG
>JAFYOG010000015.1 GCA_017560285.1 Clostridia bacterium | reverse complement strand
TCTCCGTTAGTTTTTTATTATTTTAACACTAACCTGCGAAAATGTCAATTTTTGAATAGTTTTAGCTATTTTGCAAAAGATAATGGCAAACAACGAAAGGATTTATTTGTTATGAAACGATGGCTTTGCCTTATTTTTTGCATTTTTTGCCTATTCTGCTTTTGTTTTTCGGTCTCTGCCGAAAAGCAAGAGGTATCTCTTAACGCAAGCTACACCCTGCTTACCCCTGCATCCAAGGCTTACCCCGATGACGGTGTTAAGCTTACCGACGGTCATTACGCCGCCATTCCCGATAACGCGACGAAATATTTTGCCAGCCCCGCATACGTGGGATTTAACAAGAACGACGTTGACGAAAAGGGCAATTTTACCGTAATTATCGACCTTGGTGCGGTTTACCACGGCATAACCGATTTTACGGTGGGATATCTTTCCCAAGAGGATGCCAACATTTTTGCACCTAAAGAGATTTCATTTGCCATATCTAAAACCCGCCACGGGGATTATACCGAAGCAGGCAGTATAACCACCGACGACAAGGACAAAGAAACCCAGCTCCACGCCAAAAATTTGGAAATTATCCCCCGAAGCGCCCGCTACGTTTTGGTTACGATTACCCCTGCCGAATATAACGGCAAGGCAGACGGTGATACCGTTGCCCCTTGGACCTTTATCGACGAAATTTCGGTGCGGGCAATAGGCGACGGCGATGCTTCCGCCGATAACCAAGCCACCGACGACCAAGCAAACGGCGGCACGGTAACGCCCCCTGCCGATAACGAAAGCATTCCCCAGCCCGGCGATACAACCCTTATTTTAGCCTTTGTGCTTTTGGGCGCTTCGGCAATAACCATGGCAATTGCGCTGGCGGTAAAAAAGCCTAAAATTAAATTGTAAAAACAAAAAAGAAGGTTTTGCGTTTAGCCAAATCTTCTTTTTTATATTCCAACCCAAAAACAAAACCACCCCTTGCAGGTGTAGAAAATAAACCTTTTTATTGCAGAATTCTGCCCGTATAGGTTGACACCACCTAACGGCTGTGCTATATTGTAGAAAACACTGTTGTTTTGTATTTTTTGGGAATGAAATAGGAGATTTATTATGAAACCCAACAACCCCACCGTTATTGAAAGGGACGTAAAATGCCCCTACTGCGACAACCCCCACGCTATTTTAATTAACAAGGAAGACGGTATGAAGACAGGCGTAGGTCTGCCTGCCTACGGTCTTAAATCTCTGCTTTGCTTTATGTATTTGTTTATTGTACATATTGCAATAAGCGGTTTGCGATTGTTTCAGATAACAAAAAAGAAGTATACAACAAGCTATATTTTCTGCCCTACCTGCGGCAATTCTGTTTCTGCCAATGCGCCCGAGGAAATTAAGGAAGAAAACGAAGCGCCCTCTCTTTACAGAATTAAAACCAACAAGGTTGCCACCGGTTTAAGCAAGGGCATTGCCGAATACACAGGCATACCCGTTTTATGGATAAGAATTTGCAATGTTCTTTATGCGTTAACCGGTATATATTTCTTTGTTGCGGCTTGCATCCCCTATAAAGAGGATGTAGAGGAAGGCATAGCCGACCAGCGCAAATTTGCAAAAGCCAAAAACGGAAAGTGGATTTTCGGTCTTTGTAAGGGCGTTGCGAATTATACCGATATCCCCGTAGTGTGGGTAAGACTTTTGTTCTGCTTTTACGCCTGCACCATTTTACCCTTGATTGCTTATATAGTTATCGGCTTAGTATTTAAAAAAGAGGAAGAATAAATGAATAAGCGTCCTGAAAATTGGGGCAAGGGCAACACGAAAAAACCCTTTGAAAAATCCCAAACGCCGCCATTTTCCAAGCCTTTTACTGCGCCGAAAAATCCAAACGAGGATATTAAGCCAACGCCCCAAGGGGCTGCCCCTGCAGAACAAAAAACCGAAGCTGCAAGCCCCAAGCCCGCGGCAAAAAGCGGTTTTGCAAAGACACCGTTCCCCCCAAAGGCAAAAAAGCCCTTTGTTGCCCCCCGACAGAATGCACCTGCTAAAGCAGAGCCGACCCTTAAGGAAGAGCCCAAGCCAAAAGCAGAGCCGAAGCCTAAGGAAGAGCCAACGCCCAAAGTAACCGCCACCGATAAACCCAAAAGCAAAAAATACGTTATTATTGCGGTTTTGGTTTTTGCGGTTGTTGCAACTGCGCTGTGCTTGTTGTTTGTGTTCGGCAACAACGGCGAGGAACCCGACCAAAGCCAAGCAAGCGATGTTATAGAAAGCTCTGACCTTTCCCTGCCCGAAAGCAGCAACGGTT
>JAFYOG010000083.1 GCA_017560285.1 Clostridia bacterium | reverse complement strand
TGTCAACGAACCAACACAAAAATAAAATTCAAAATAGGGGTTGACATCCACCATACTTTATGATATTATAAATAAGCGGATTATGCCGCTGTGGCGGAATCGGCAGACGCCCTGGACTTAAAATCCAGTGAGGTTTACCCCTCGTATCGGTTCAAGTCCGATCAGCGGCACCAAAAAGTTAACCACGGTGCAAACCGTAAAAATATAATATCGCGGGGTAGAGCAGTTGGTAGCTCGTCGGGCTCATAACCCGGAGGTCGCAGGTTCGAATCCTGTCTCCGCAACCAAACAAAAAACAGCACCCTTTTGGGTGCTGTTTTTGTTTGCTTTCGTGGCAAGCGTTGGCTTGCCACTTTGGGTTATGAGACCGACGAGCGTAGCTCGTTGGGAAAGCACTCCGAGCGCATTCGGGGAATGATACAGCGAGGAGGTGCTTTCCGCAGCGGTCGAAAAAATCAAGAGAGCCGCGGGAACGATAGATTTTTTCGGGCACCGCAAGGCGGCAAGGGGTAACCATTTGATTGAAATTTCAAAAGAGAATATTCCTACTCCTGTCTCCGCAACCAAAAAGAAACGACAATTTTCGATAGAAGATTGTCGTTTGTTTTTGTTCTTTTCACTTTTCTCTTTTCGTTATTCTCTCTTCTCTCAAATTGTCGTTTCCAGATAAAAGATAAGAGAGAAGAGATAAAATAAAAGGTAGCTTTGCTCCGCAAAGCATTGCTTTGATATCGAGCGCCGTCGGTGACGGATACAGCGAGATATTAAAGGGGCAGTGGTCAAAATTGCTTGCGAAGCCACCGCGCAGCAAAGGCAATTTTGGGTACCACAACCCAGGCAGGTTCGACCCAAAATCCGATATCGAGATCAATATTAGTGGAAAAATATAAAAATTTATGATATAATAAATTTGACAAATTCCAATTTATCGGTAAGTTAGTATGAATAAAATTATTGTAATCGGTTGCCCCGGAAGCGGAAAAAGCACCTTCTCTAAATCGTTGCATAAAATCACAAATATTCCGCTGTTTCATTTGGATATGATATTCTGGAACGCAGACAAAACTACTGTTGAAAAAACTGTTTTTCTTGATAGATTATTAAAAATTATTCAAAATGACAAATGGATAATCGACGGCAATTACGGTTCTACAATGGAATTAAGAATGCAAGCCTGCGATACCGTTGTTTTTCTTGATTACCCGTTGGATATTTGTCTTAAGGGTGTTTATAAGAGAAAAGGAAAACCGCGTAGCGATATGCCGTGGATAGAGCCCGTTGAAGACGATAGGGAATTTATAGAGTTTATTAAAAACTACAATACGCAAAGCAGACCAAAGGTAATTGAACTGTTGGAAAAATATTCAGATAAAGATATTTTTATATTCTCGACCCGTGCCCAAGCAGACGAATTTTTAACAAAAATACAAAAATCCTATTTATAGGTGAGAAAATGAGCAAGCAAATTGCAAACATAATTACAGGCTTGCGTATTATATGCAGTATACCGATGTTGTTCTGCCCCGTGCCCTCTGTTGGGTTTAATATATTGTATATATTTTGAGGAATTACCGATATTGTTGACGGAACCATTGCAAGAAAAACAAATGCGGTCAGCGAATTTGGCGCAAAATTAGATTCTGTGGCTGACATCATTTTCGTGGCAGTATCGTTGGCAAAATTTTTGCCGATTATTTATCTTCAACGGTGGTTATGCATATGGATTGCTGTAATTGCAGTTATCAAAATCGGAAATATTATATGGGGATATGCTTCTAAAAAACGGTTTATTTCTCTGCATACGGTTATGAACAAAGCAACGGGGTTCATTCTGTTCTTGTTACCGTTGACAATGCCTTTTTTAAAATTGCAGTATACTGCCGTCGTTGTATGCGCGGTCGCAACGTTTTCCGCAATTCAAGAAGGGATTTATGTTATTAAATACAGCAAACTCCAACGGCCCAATTTATAAAATCCCGTTCCGTACATATCTAAACCACACCCAAACCAAAAACAAAACCACCCAAACGGGTGGTTTTTTCTAAAATTAAGGCTTTTTAATGCTAAGGTTAAGCCCAAACGCCGCAACGGAAAGCCCCAAAAGCAAAACGAAGGGCACGGTATAGCCGTTAAAGCTGCTTTGCAAGCTGCTGCAAGCGGTTGCAATAAAGGATGCACAAATAAGGTTGCAGTTCATAATGCTGAAATTAGATGCAAAATGCTTTTGACCGTAGAACGCCGAGGTAAACGCCGTTACCATTGTGGGGCAGGAACCGTAGGATAAGCCAGTTAGGCAAAGACCTATAACGCAAACTGCCACCGAAGAGGTTAACACCGAAACCAAGGTTGTACCCGCCGCTACGATAGTTAAAACCGATGCAATAAGCATTGTCTTTTTTCTGCCCAAGGCATCAAACAACGCACCGGTAATAATTCTGCCAAGCCCGTTGCATATGGCAAGCACGCCCACAAGCGAGGTTGCCAAGCCCTCTAACGCGCCAACCGAAAGGGCTAAATCGCGGGCGAAGCTTATAACCGAATTACCCACCGCCGTTGCAAAGGCAAGCAAAGCAAAGGCACGCCAAAAGGTAAACCGCTTTAGCATATCCTTTGTGCTGTAATCCTGCTGAGCAAAGCTTTCTTCCGATACACCTGCCTTTTTCTTTGGCGCGGGGAATGTTATATCGGCATCGGGCAGCTTTAAAAACAGGCTTATAACAGCCAACACCGCAAAAAGTGCAATACCTAAAATAATATAAGTGCCCCGCCAGCCGATATT
>JAFYOG010000014.1 GCA_017560285.1 Clostridia bacterium | reverse complement strand
TCTGTAAGTATATCGTTTTCTTTAACGCGCTTGCGGTTTAAGGTGATTTTTTTCTTGCGTATAAGCTTATACATTAATGAAGTAGGGAGGTTTTTGTATTTTTTAATTAGGAATTTATCAATGCGTTGTCCCGCATCGTTTTTTCCTATTATTAATTCTTCCATATTATCCTCGTCTGGTTATTGAAATTATATGCGATATCGCTTATTCAACAGTTTTATCGTTATCCAAATCTGTATCGGCATCATCCGTTTGAATATCGGTTTCGCAGTCAAGGCTTTCGCACTCCGAATCTTCTTTTGCAATAATAACTGCAATATCTAAACGACGCTTTTTTCTGATTTTCTTGATTATTAATATAATTATCAGAATGATTAACACCAATAGCAAATTTACAATACAGAAAACGGCCCACGTAATAAAGTTCCATTTTGTAAACAATAAAGGTATTGAAAAATAAGAACTAATGTTCTTTCTGCCTTCTGTGGAAGCGTACAAGGAAGGTATTACAGAAACCCCGTTGCTGTCGGCAGGGAATGCAGATAAATAATCAGCCAAGGCCTTCCACTCTTTAAGCTCGACGTTTTTATCTGTTTTAATAATACATTTTGTAAAATCTGTTATGGCATTTCCGTCTATATCCTTAGGTGTTAGGCTTAATAACCCAAAGGATTTATCCTTAACCGTCCCAAGCATTTCTGCAGAAGTTATGCCCGAAACAACTCTATACAGCTTATCCTTTTCAATCTCGATTCTTTCGCCATTTTCGCCAATAAGCCAGCAATCATAAACACGGTTTAAAAACATACGGTTTGTATTGGCTTTATAACCTAAACCGCTAAAGTATAACTGTGCATACGGCATCACACCCGAAACGCTAGCATCTATTTCTGCCAAAGACCATAATTCGCTGCCGTATAAATAAACAGAGCATAAGGGGTATCCGCTTATGTTATCGTTACCAATGCCCAACGAACTGATTTCGTAAACCTGCGAAACTGTAATATAGCCTTTATCTATGGAAGCACGAATAAGCCCTACGGGCGCTGCGGCAACATCAACTTTTGCGTATTTATCGCCTTCGGCAGATTTAACTGCGTGTATATAAGCATCGCTGATTAAATTACCCAAGGGCTGTTCGCACAAATTTCCGCTCATTGTTCCTTGCTCGGGAAAATCAAAGGGACTGTAAGCAACAATTTGGTTAGGGCTATTATACCCGAACATAGATAAATAATCTGTAATATAGGTTTTAAATTCCTCTATTTTTTGTGTAGTGTTTTCGTCGGATTTAATGCTATCGTTGATCTCGATTAATTCATAAGAAACCAACCGATTGTTTTTGTCGATAGGGTTAAGAATAATTTTGCCCATATTGGCGCCGTATTCGCCTACAGAAGCTATAATCGTACCGTTTTCAATAATGGGTGTGGGTAAATAAGAATGTGTATGTCCGCTGATAATAACGTCTATATCATCTATAGCTCTTGCCAGCTTAATATCCTCATCACCAACGCTGCTGCCCGTTCCGCTATGAGATAAGCATATTATAACGTCGGGGGAATATAGATTTTTAATCTCTGTAACTACGTTTTTAGCGGTTTCTATATAATCGTCAAATACAATAGCTTCGTCGGTAATAAGCTCGACGGCGTCTCTGCCAAGCAAACCAAAAACCGCGATTTTATAATCATTGCTATCAATAATGGTATATTCGTGTATATTTAGTGCTTCTAAATCGCTCTTGGAAATACCTGTTTTTTCGGTATTAATATTAGAGCAGAGAATAGGTGGTAGCGCTTCTTCGAATTTCTTTGCGGAAGTGAGCATTTGTTTTAGGTTATCAAATCCGTAATCAAATTCGTGGTTGCCAAAGGTAAGAGCATCGTACCCTAAATAAGAAAGCAAACGGTATTCGATTGCGGAAGTAATAAAGGCGGACTGATATAAGGTGCCCATAGAAAAATCTCCGCCGTCAACAACAATGGTGTTAGAGTAATCTGCCTTAACGTTATCGATAACTGTTTTAATTCTTGCAAACCCTCCCACACTTTTTCCATTAAGAACAAAAGGTTCAACGAAGGAATGCAAATCGTGAGAAAATACTATTGCTAAGTTATTATCCGTGGCGTTCACTGCCGTAACAGAAAATGAAAATGATAAAAGAACAAATGATATGGCCAATATAAAAAGTAATAACTTTTTCATATAATTACCTCATAAAATTTATATGTGCATTATAACATTATCAAAAGCATTTTTCAACAATTTATACGAAAAAGTAGAAACATAAAATTTATAAAAAATTCGCCTCGCAACAATATGTTGGCATACCCCCGCAGACCTAACACAAAATAATGTGTTGGTTTACAAGGTTGACATAATTATGTTTACATAATGTTTAGGCATAATGAATAAAAATTAAGAAGTTTGCCAAAAACACTTGAAAATATCGGCATTTTATATTATTATATTAAATGCACGATTTATAAACGAGAGGTACATAATATGTCTAAGTGCAAATTACAGTATAGGAATTTATTGTTTATCGGCGGTGGCAATATAGCCGGAGCGGTTGCTTGCGGTCTTGTTGCATCGGGTACGGTTCCTGCAGAATACGTTTCTGTATACGATATTGATAACAGTAAGTTTAAAAAGTTTAACGATTTAGGCATAAGTACTTTTACAAATTTGTGCGATGCCGCTTCCAATGCGGAACTGATTTTTTTGGCGGTTAAGCCGGGCATAGTTTCCACTGTTTTAAAGGATTTATCTGCAATAGACGGTTTGTTGGATAGGGCTACCATAGTTTCCTTCGCGGCTGCCGTTTCTGTTGAACATATAGAAAAATCCGCAGGGAAGCCGCTATCGGTTATTCGCACAATGCCAAGCACGCCGATTTTGGTTGGCGAGGGCGTAATTGCTGTTTCTGCAAACGAACGTGTTAACGAAGTTGTATTTAGAGATTTCTGTCGTATGATGTCTTCTATAGCTCACGTTACCGTTGTTGAAGAAAGCGACCTTAATCCCATTGTAGCGGTTCACGGTTCTTCGCCGGCCTATGTGTATTTGTTCATTAAAGCTATGCTTGATGCGGCCGAACAGCAGGGAATTAACAAAACTATCGCTTTGCCTTTAATTTTAAAAACCATTAAAGGCTCGGTCACGATGGTAGAAAAAAGCGCAGATAGCATAGAGCAATTAATCAGTAACGTAGCTTCTCCCAACGGCACTACTCTTGCTGCTTTAAATTCCTTCGAAAAAGACGATTTTTGCGGCACCGTCGCCCGCGCGATGCAGGCTTGTACAGATAGGGCTAACGAAATTTCAAAAGAACTGTAATTTTATGTTTTCTGTAAGCATACTCCTTTAATGGTGATGTTTATGGAACAAGAAATTACAAAAGCGCTGGTGGTTTATACACCGCCGCGCAAAAAGATTACGCTAAAAAATCTTTACCTGAAATTTACAGAAAAATCCGACCTTGTCTTTTCGCGTTATAAGAAAAGGTTTTTGGTTTATTTGGCAGTTTCCTATGTTTCTTTGTTTTTTACATATGGCGTCTTGTTTGTAGATTATAGTTTGCCTTATGTTTTGAATAAGCTTATCGGAAATGTGCTGATTAAAGGTATTGCGGCGATTTACCTTTTATTAATTTATTCATCATCCTTTACCATATACGGCAAGGTTATATCTTTTGCTAACGTAATAATTGTTTCGGCGGTTGTTGGCGTAAGATTATATGTGTGTTTAAGGTTTGGAAATACGGGAACTTACTTTGGGTTGTTGTATTTTGTTTTGTGTGCCGCTGTTCTGCTTGCTTCCATATTAATTTCTATGCAAGTTTTAGGGTATTCTAAGCTTGCGCTAAAAGGGAAGTCTGCTTTATTTCGGTGCAAAAGGGTAATAGCCTTTACGGCTTCGTACCTTGCTTTGTCAGTTATCTTATTATTTTTATTATTTTTGATGTAACGGTAGGAATATTAAATGACCGGTTGTGAAATTAATAACATTGTATCACAACTAAATAATTATTATGTGTATTTGCGGGACGTAAAGCGGTCCACTAATAATACCTTACAGGCATATAAGCGCGATTTAGATAAGTTCGTAAATTATGCTAACGTAAACGGTATTTTAGATTTTGCCGACGTTGATTCCGATACCATTGCTGATTTTAAAGTATATCTTTCCGGGCTTGGTCTTTCCTCGCCCTCTGTCAGCAGAACGTTATCTTCCTTAAGAGGTTTGTATCAGTACTTAATCTCGGCAGGTGAATGCGACAATAATCCGGCTAAAGCTATACATAACGATAAGGTTGAAAAGAAAGAGCTAATGGTGCTTACTTCAAAAGAGGTAGAATTGCTTCTTTCCCAGCCCGATATTAGCGATATTAAGGGTATGCGCGACAAAGCTATGTTGGAAATACTATATGCAACAGGCATAAAGGTTTCCGAGCTTATCGGATTACAGATGGAAGACGTTAACCTACAGTTGTCTTTTATAAGGTGTGGTAGCGGCGATAAAGAACGGTTTATACCCATATATCCGCTTGCGGCGAAGACCATTGCGATGTATTTAGAAAAATCACGCAAATTCTTCGTTACTCAACCCAACGAAAAGTCTTTGTTTGTTAATGTAACCGGCGAAAAAATGACAAGACAGGGCTTTTGGAAGATACTTAAAGCATATGTTGGTAGTGCAGGCATTAAAAAGTCTATAACACCTCATACGTTAAGGCATTCTTTTGCTGCGCACTTGTTAGAAAACGGTGCAGATATACACGATATTCAGTTAATTCTTGGGCATTCTGATATAGCATCAACCCAGCGCTATGCGCAGTTTTTAAAAGAAAAGATGAAGAACAGCTATATCAAATTCCACCCCCGCGCGTGAGGTTGTTTAAATGGGACGTATATTTAATTTTTTCTCCGGAACCGATAATAAAACGGGCCGTGGTGTAAGTAAAAAGCAAGTAGAGTTTGATAAAAAACTTGGCTTTGGCTTCTTCTTTAAACTTTTAAAAATGCGTTTGGGCAAGTTTTCGGGCTCGAACCTAATTTTTGCACTTTGCAATATTGTAATTTTCGTAGCTTTGTTCGGTTTGTCCGGTATGTTGGACGATAGCACTACAACAGCAGCAAATCCGTTGTATGCACAAATGAATTGCATAGCATTAAACGATAGCAGTCCTGCAATTTCTGCGATGTCGGGCATGTATTGCGCTTCTACAGATATGCGTATAGTTAGTGTGGCATCAGAAATTCTTATGAAGACAATTTACGCGTTGGTAATTACATTCGGTCTATCTACCATCGGTATGATTTACAATATGCGTAACGTTTGTACCGGCGAACACGTAGATACCTGGAGCGATTTCTTCTATGCAATAAAGCGCAATTTTAAGCAGGGAATTATAATAGCAATAATCGATGCATTAGTTCTATATTTGCTTGCGTATGATATTATTGTGTACTCCGCTTCACAAGGCAATTCCTTTATGCACTTAATATTCTTCTATGCTATAATGTTAATTTCCATTATATATTACATTATGCGGTTCTATTTGTATTTACAGCTTGTAAGCTGCGAAATGTCGATAGGGAAGATGTTTAAAAATGCATTCCTTCTTACCTCCCTTGGGTTGAAACGCAACTTTATTGGTTTTATCAGCACAGTATTAGTAATAATACTATTCATTTATA
>JAFYOG010000013.1 GCA_017560285.1 Clostridia bacterium | reverse complement strand
TTGCCAACGATCATAGAAACCAAATCCTGAGGGCTGGTTACGATAACCATACCGTCAACGGGCAGAGATTGGAACACGGTAAGGGGTACGTCGCCGGTTCCGGGGGGCATATCTATAAACATAACGTCGTTTTCGCCCCAGTTAACGTCGGTCCAGAACTGCTTTACCGCACCGCCTATAACGGGGCCGCGCCATACAACGGGGTCGCTTTCGTTAGGGAGCAAAAGGTTTAAGGACATAACCTTAATACCCTTTTGGGTAACGGCAGGAATCATTGCCTCGCCGTCGCTTTCTATACCCGCTTTAACACCAAAAATCTTGGGGATAGAGGGGCCGGTGATGTCTGCATCCAAAATACAAACCTGCTTGCCCTGCTTTTGTGCCTTTACAGCCAAAAGCGAGGTAACCAAGGATTTACCAACGCCGCCCTTGCCGCTTACTACGGCAATAACCTTGCCTATTTTACTGCCCTTGCGAAGCTCTTCCTTGGGAATAGCCTGCTTTTGGTCCCTGCTGCTGCAATTTGCACTGCAGGTAGAGCAATTATGTGTGCATTCGCTCATAACAATTTACCTCTTATATAATCTATACTTAATTTTGCGCATTCAAGCTCGGATTTATCCATACTTGGCGTATCCTGCTCTACCACAAGCCATTTTACGCCGTTTTCGGCGGCTGTGGTTATTATTTTGCCCATATCCTGCAATCCGTATCCGCAGGGGCGGAACTGAAAATCCTTTTCGCCGTAGGTGCCGAAATAATCCTTTAGGTGCAAAACGGGGTTGCGGTTTTTGTATTTTTTAATATACTCCAAGGGCGATTCCCCTGCAACGGCTATCCAACAGCTATCAAGCTGAGCCTGCAAATTCGGGGCGAGCCTATACATTGCATCAAGAACGTATTCGCCGTTGTAATCCCAAAACTCGAAATAATGGTTATGGTACAAAAGGGTAATGCCCTCTTGGGCAAAAATTTGGGCAAAGCGGTTTATATTATTTAAAACCTCTGTGCCGTTTTCGCCCCCAAGGCGGTCCTCCTCCCCAAGCCAAGGCACTGCGATATATTTACAGCCCACTGCCTTATAATCGGCAATAACCTTGTTTATATCCTTAACCATTTCTTGGTAGGAAACGTGGGCAGAAATGGGGGTTAAGCCAAATTCGTCCAACAACGCCTTGTATTCCAAGGGTGTTTTGCCGCAAAGGGAAGCAAGCTCTACGCCGTCATAGCCGTATTCCTTAACCTTTTGCAAGCAAGCCCTTAAATCATGCTCGGCAGTATTGCGTACCGAGTACATTTGCAATCCGATAGGCAGCATATTTACGCCCATTTGCCGTTAACGAATATGGGTGTTGCAACGCCGTCCTTATAGCCGGTTATGCACATATCCTCGGCACCTATCATAAAATCTACGTGAATCATAGAATCGTTCATACCCATTTCACGAAGCTCTGCAAGGGTTTTGCTTTCGAACCCCTTTATACAGCCGCTAAAGCCTGCGCCAAGAGCAAGGTGGCAGGATGCGTTTTCGTCAAAAAGGGTGTTATAATAAAGCAGACCGCTTTGGGCAATGCGGGAATCGGTGGGAACCAAGGCAAGCTCGCCAAGCATTGCGGCGCCTTCGTCGGTGGAAATCATCTTCGACAACGCTTCCTCGCCCTTTTTTGCGCCCCAGGCAACGGCTTTGCCCTCTTTAAAATCGATATAAAAATCCTCTATAAGGGTTCCGCGGAACGAAAGGGGCATTGTGGAAACAACTCTGCCCCGGCAAGCGCCCTTTTTGGGGGTGGTAAAAATTTCCTCGGTGGGCATATTGGGGTTAAAATAAACGCCGCCAAGCGTGGTTTCGCCGCCGCCGCACCAAATACTTTCCTTCATAAGCTCGCATTTAAAATCGGTGCCGTTGGCAGATTTATAATGCAAATAATCGAAGTTTTGTTGGTTAAGCCATTGGCTCTTGTTGTAAAAATTGCGGTTCTTTTCTTCCCAAGCGGCAATGCAATCGGTTTCCTCGTCGCACATAACGGTAGAAAGAATAGCATTCCACAGCTTTTCCACCGCAACGCTTGTTCTGTCGTTGGGGAACATCTTTTTTGCCCACGCCTTGCCGGGAACCGAGCATACAAGCCATTGGTATTTGTTGTCCATAGCATCGCGGTAGGGCTTTAAAAGCTTTGCCGATGCAATATTTGCCTTTTGCATTTTTAGCTGGTTAACACCCGCCAAGCCATCGGGGTCTTGGGAAATTATATGAATTTTAGCAGGCAGAATTTCGCTCTCAAACTTTGCCTTTTCCACCGTCCAAGCGGGGATATCGCACAGTGATTTTACACTGCGGTGGCGGTAGGAAAGCTTTGTTAACGCGGTGCTTGTCCATTCCACAACAACCTTGCCTGCACCTGCGCGGTAGCCCTCTTGGGCAAGAATTTCCACAAAGGGGGCAACCTCTACGTCGGCATAAATGCTTAACTGCTGACCTTTTTGTATATTCACGCCCTGTTTTACAAGCAATTTCGCATATTTGCGCTGTAAGCTCTTTTTCATTTTTAATACTCCAAGCAATTTAGTATAATTTTGGGGCTGTTGTTCACAGCCCCTTAAAATTATTTAATCTTCTTTTCTTTTCTGGCTTTCTTTTCTTCCTTGGTCTTTGCAGGCTTTACAACGGTAGCCTCTTTAACCTCGGGTTCGTTAGCCTTTTCCAAAACAGAGCTTACAGCCCATTTTTGAATTTGGATTTTTGTTCTGTTGCCGCTGGTTTCGCAAAGAACCATATCGCCCTTTACCTTTACAACCATTGCTACAATACCGCCTACGGTAACGATAACGTCGCCTACGTCGATAGAATTACGCATATCTGCGGTTTCTTTTTCCTGCTTCTTTTGGGGACGGTAAATAAAGAGGTAAAATACCAACGCAAATATACCGATCATTAAAATCATTGACATAACTAAGGGTTCCTTTACTTATATAATATTCTTTTTACGTCTGTGCAATACAGCGTTTTTTCGTCGATAGTGAACACCGCGCCACGCAGGGTTACGTTTTCCTTGGCGGCAATGCCCTTCATTCGTATGTTTTGGGTAAACCTTGGCACCGCGGTTTCGTAGCTTACGCCTATAATCGATTCCTCGCTGCCAACCATACCTATATCGGATATATATCCGCCACCGTTGGGGGTAAGCCTTTCATCGGCGGTTTGCACGTGGGTGTGGGTGCCGAATATAACCTTTATTCTGCCATCAAAAACCTTTGCAAATGCAAGCTTTTCGCTGGTGGCTTCGCCGTGGAAATCGCAAACGGCAATATCGTATTTGCCCTTTTGCTGTTCTAACAGCCGGTTAACCGCGGTAAAGGGTGAATCTACAGGGTCCATAAACACCTGACCGCAAACCGAAATAACCATCGCCTTCAGCCCGTTTTTTAAGGGCACAATGCAATAGCCCTCGCCGGGGGAACCTGCAGGAAAGTTTAAGGGACGTAAGATATAGGGGTTATCCTCTATAAAATCCATTAACGCATACCTGCGGAAGGAATGGTTACCGCCGGTTAAAACGTCGGCGCCGCTTGCAAAAAGCAGGTCTGCCTGTTCTCTGTCCAAGCCGCTGCCGTTGCAGGAGTTTTCGGCGTTTACTATAACCAAATCGGCGTTTTCGGCGTTCTTTATTCTGCGCAAATTCTTGCGAATAAATTCACATCCGGGGGCGCCGAACACATCGCCCACAGCCAAAATTTTTATCAATTTTTGCTCCGTTCTAACTGTCTGTGCGACAGAACACAAAAACTATAGCTTTATCAGCTCTTATTTAGCGTAATCTACCTGACGCATTTCGCGGATAACGTTTATCTTAATCTGACCGGGATATTCCAATTCTTCTTCGATCTTCTTGGCGATATCGCGGGCGATAAAGATCATTTCGTCGTCGTTAACCTCGTCGGGCTTAACCATAATGCGAACCTCGCGGCCTGCCTGAATAGCAAAGGACTTTTCTACGCCCTTAAAGCTTGTTGCAATTTCTTCCAGCTTCTGCAAGCGCTTGATGTAGGATTCCAGATTTTCGCGTCTTGCGCCGGGTCTTGCGGCGGAAATAGCGTCTGCCGCCTGAACTATCATAGCAACAAGAGTGTTGGGTTCTACGTCGCCGTGGTGAGCCTCGATAGCGTGAACGATTTCGCGGCTTTCCTTATATTTTCTTGCAACGTCAACACCGATCTGAACGTGGGAGCCGTCAACCTCGTGGGTCATTGCCTTACCAATATCGTGCAACAAGCCCGCACGCTTGGCTTGGTTAACGTCTACACCCAATTCTGCAGCGATCATACCTGCAATATGGGAAACCTCGATAGAGTGCTTAAGCACGTTCTGACCGTAGCTTGTACGGTATTTAAGTCTGCCCAAAAGCTTAATAAGCTCGGGGTTAATGCCGTGAACGCCGGTTTCGTAGGTGGCTTGTTCGCCTTCCTTCTTAATAACCGCTTCAACCTCTTTACGGGATTTTTCAACCGTTTCTTCAATTCTCGAGGGGTGAATACGTCCGTCGGATATAAGCTTTTCCAAAGTCATTCTTGCAACTTCGCGGCGAACAGGGTCGAAGGTGGAAATTGCAATAGCTTCGGGAGTATCGTCGATAATTAAATCTACACCGGTTAAGGTTTCGATAGCGCGGATGTTTCTGCCCTCTCTACCGATAATTCTACCCTTCATTTCGTCGTTGGGCAGGTCTACAACCGAAACTGTAGCCTCGGATACGCTGTCTGCCGCGCAACGCTGAATAGCCAGTGCGATTATGTTCTTGGCGGATTCTTCGGATTTATCCTTGCATTCCTGCTCGATTTCCATAAGCTTCATCGCCATTTCGTGTCTTGCTTCGCTTTCTACACGTTCCATCAAGATAGCACGTGCATCTTCAACAGACATACCCGAAATCTTTTGAAGTTCATCCTGCTGTTGAAGAATAATTTCGTCGAGCTTAACCTTAAGCTCGTCCGCTTCGCGGATTTTTACGTTAAGTACTTCTTCCTTCTTTTCTAAGTTTTCGTACTTTTTGTCAAGGTTTTCTTCCTTCTGTATAGCTCTGCGTTCCATACGTTGAAGGTCATTTCTGCGTTCCTTAAGCTCGCGCTCGGTTTCGTTCTTAATTCTAAGCGCTTCTTCTTTTGCTTCTACAAGCTTTTCTTTCTTTGCCGTTTCAGCGGCTTTTTTAGCATCCTCAATGATTCTTTTAGATTCTGCTTCCGCACTGCCGATAGCTTTTTCGGCAGAATTTTTACGGATGGCGTAACCTATAAAGATACCCAAGGCGGCAGCTACGACACCAGCAATGATGCCAACGATAATAGTGGTCATTTTTGCCTCCTAAAATTTATTTTATCCCAAGGCAAAGCGTTTCTTCCGCGGCTGATAAGTTTTATATCCCTATTTAAAAATATATTAAAAATAAAATTAAAACAAAAATATATAGTTATTTCGCCGTCGCAAAGAGCTTTGCATCGGTATTCACAGTAATTATACAACTTTTAATTAATT
>JAFYOG010000082.1 GCA_017560285.1 Clostridia bacterium | reverse complement strand
TTGTTGTATTCGTTGATCAATGCGTTGATCTTTGCATCAACTCTGCCGGGGATACTGTCGGGAATAATATAGGTTTCCAAACGTTCCTTATCTGCAAGATATTCTGCAGAGGATTCAATTTCCTGCTTGATCTTGTTCTTAGCAGCAGCGGTAAGATTCTTCTTCGCGTTGTTTATTGCTGTGTTAATACCGGATGTGTAGTGCGCGTCGATTGCCTTTTGCAAATCGGCATCGGTATAATAATCGTTCTGATTATTAGCAATCTTTTCATCGATATATGCATCGGTAACGATTTCGGCAAGCTTAGCTTTAATTTCAGCATCGGAAAGATCAGGGAACTCTTTTTGCAAAGCAAGTTTTTCCTTGTTCATGATCATATCCTTAGCTTTGTTACGCCATTCGTTCTTTGCGTTCTTAATTGCATTTTCGCGAATAGCTGCGGATTCGTTATTAATAACGCCTTCGCGAACGCTATCGTTTAATTTCTTTTCGAATACGTTATTGTAGTTTTTATTAAATTCTTCGGTCTTTTCGGTTCTTATTTCAGCTTCAGCTTCTGCAAGAATAGTTGCGTAATCAACAGTAATTGCAGTGCCGGACATTAATTTGGTGTAGTGTTCGCTTACAACACCATTAAGCAAAGTTACATAATCGGGTTCTTCAACAGTAACGGTGATAGTTTCAACAATCTCGTTATCGCCGTCTTTCTTGGTTACGTTAAAGGAAAGCTCGGTGGAATAAGTGGGCTTTGTAAAACCAAGGGAAGGAGAAGCAACTGCATCCTTATTTTGGTCGATCTGGCTCTGCCACTTGTTGGGATTTTCGCCTGCGAGAGTGTAAGCGATAAAGCAGTTACCGATGTGGCTGGGGTTAACGATATAAGGCTTGTTAACGTCGCCATCCATAACGTCGGTGCGTTCAACCTGACCTTCGTCATTAAGTTTATAATGCAAGCCTTCAACACCGTATGTCAAAAGGTTAAGAAGCTGAGCATCGGTATTGATTTCTTCAAGGATGGTCATAATATGCTTGAATTCATCGGGATCAACGCGGCTGTTAACACAGAAGATGTTTTCAACAGCAGAATCGTTGGTAGCGATAGGCTTGGTGTAACGAACGTATTCGTATGCATCGGTACCCAACTCGCGTTGGATATCGTCAATATCGCCGGTTTCAATGCGAACAGCATAACGGGAATCTTCATTAGCTTCGCCGTTTGCATTTGCAAAGTATCCAAAGTTGTTGTACTTAGCGATTAATGCAAAGTAATTCTTGATCTTTTCGTCAGCATAAGCGTTAGAAAGAGTTTTGTTGTTAACAACAGCAGGGAAGCCGTTGTTGAACAAGTAACGGTCATGAGCAGAATCGATCACGTTCTTCAAGGGAACAACGTCGGGTTCGTTTTCTGCAAGTATTTGTAAATAACCCTGAAGGTCTTCCATGGTCTTAATGGTGTCGATATTGATGTTGTACTTGTTCAACAGTTCTTTATCGAATACCATATAGGAAGAAACACCAACCGCGGTATTAACGGGAATACCATAAGATTTGCCGTTAACCTTAGAAGCGGTGAAAAGGGTAGTGTTAATGCAAGTGGTCAATTCAATCGCATCGATGTTCAATGCGCTGTCAAGCGCATAAAGCTTACCTTCGGTAGCAAGCTTATAATAGTTATCGTAACCTCTTACAAGGAAAATATCAACTCTGGGGGTGTCGAGCATAAGGTCTTCAATATCCTTATCGCCCTTTTCGAGCATTTTAAGAATATCATCGCCGGAAATAATTTCAGACGCGGGACCGGTTACACCTTCCTCAACAGATTCATCAGAGGAATCGCTGTTTTCAAGATCAACAGACAAATCGTCGGAAATATCAGTACCTATGTCAGTATTTTCACCGTTAGCTTCGTCTTCGGTAGCTACGCCGGTGAGCTTATCCATATATTCTTCCATCTTGGTAAATTCAGATGCAAGAAAATCGTCGTACTGTTCTTCGGTAACCATTCTTAAGTCAAGAATAACGTTAGATCTAAAGAATAAAATACGGTTCAGCGCAAGTTCCACTTCGCGTATAGCTTCCTTAGTAGTAGATTCATCACAAATGGTGTAGAGTGTGTATACGTTTGCTTCTGTTTCTTCTTCTTCATAGTCACCGCCGCAGGCTGTAAACAAGGGCAATACCATTAAAATTGACAAAAGAAAACATATAATGCTTTTTTTCATTAGGATTTCCTCCTATATCTAATTATATATGTTACATTATACAACGAGATTGAAATTATGTCAAGGTAAATCTATGAATTTTCAACCATATAAGGCATATTTTAATTGTAAAAAACGTATATATTTCTTTTAAAAATTTTTGGTTGAAAAAATCTCAAAAATATGTATACTTTTATTGAGGTGTTACGTATGACAGAAAGAAAATTACGCAAGCTGATTTTGGGGTCGGTTCCTTTCGAAACCGATCGATTAATCGTTAGATATATTAATAATAACGATGTTTACGATATGTATGAATATGCTTCTGTGCCAGAGGTTTCAAAATATTTGCTTTGGGAACCGCACGTTAATATTGCTGCTACAGAGGGATATATAGAATCGTTGCAAAAACGCTATTACAGGGGTTTATATGCAGATTGGGCGATTGAACTAAAAGGCGAAAACAAAATGATAGGCACAATCGGCTATGCGAATATTAATTCCAAAGACAAATCCTGCGAAATCGGCTATGTGCTTTCCCCCAAATATCGTAAGCAGGGATATATGTCCGAGGCTTTATCAGCATTGTTGCAATTAACCTTCGAAAGTTTAAAGTTCGATAAAGCTATCCTGCGTATTATTGACGAAAATTCAGATTCTGTAAAGCTTGCAGAAAAAATGGGATTTACTGTGGAAACTTCTATTGAAATTCCCATTAAAGGCCAACTAAAAAACGTGTTATATTATACAAAAACAAAAAATGAAGCAGTCGTATAGACTGCTTCGTTTTTTT
>JAFYOG010000081.1 GCA_017560285.1 Clostridia bacterium | reverse complement strand
GGTCGAAAGGACTATTGCGAATACAACTATAATATGGGCGACTGGGGTCAAGGCTACGGCGGCGGTCCCAATGGTTATCAATGGTGTGCTTCGTTTGTTTCCTGGGCGTTGCTGCAATCGCGCGTTTACAGCATTAAATCCAGCAGTATGGGCGACTGGTGCCGTTACCACGACGGCGTTAACGGCACGCTTGACGTTTCGTATATGTGGCGTGAGGTTGGCGTTGGCCACTGGGCAAACCAGATAAAGCGTGCGGGCTATTTTAAAAATTCCCGTTATAAGGGCGGTAGCTATACCCCCAAAACCGGCGATATTATATTTTACTCTTGGGACGGCACCAACTATGCCCACGTGGGCTTGGTTGTTTATGCCGACAGCACCAACGTATACACCGTAGAGGGTAATACCAGCGATAAAAACGGGTTGGAAGCCAACGGCGGCTGTTGCTCGGTTAAGGTTTATGCTCTTAACAGCCAATACATTATGGGCTACGGGGCAATGCCTTATAAGGAAAACCCCGATGCGAAAATAGACTTTAGCGGCAAAAACAGAACCGCAGGCTATTATATGAACACCGACGGTAATTTGAATATGTACGCCAACGAAAGCTGCAGCGGTGCGGCAGGCGGTACTATATTGCGTCATACCATGTTTGAGGTTACCGAGGTTTGCTCTAACGGTATGCTTAAGGTTGTTGCAACCATAAGCAACGGCACCACCCAAAGCGGTTATATTAACCCCACCCAAACAAGAGTGTTCCAGCTTACATCAAGCGCACCTGCCGAAAAGAAGGAATTGCAGAAGCTGGTTGAAAACGTAAAGAACGTTTCCTTTAAGAACTATTCCGAGGCTACCCTTGCACAGCTTAGATCGGCTTACACCGAGGCTGTTGCTGTTTTGGGCAGCTCCAACGCAAAGGTTGCAGATTACGTTGCGGCTTACAACAAATTAGATGCGTTATACAAAACCACCGGTGTTAACGAATATGCCAACGGCGTATACGTTACCGCATTTAACGAGTTTATCACCTACGGCTCTTGCAAGATTTTTACAAGCAAATTTAACGGCGGCAGCTTTGACGTAACCACCGGCGGATATAACTGGTCGATGAACATTAAGGCAAAGTGGGATAAGGATGCCAACGCTTACAGAATTTCCGAGATTATATCCTTGGCTGCCGGCAACGCACCTGCAGTTACGTTGGCTGACGACGAAATTATGATTTCTGCCCACAACTGGGAAACCGGATTGACCGCAGAATCTGACCCGCCCGCTGTTGTCGGCAGTGAACTGAATGCAAATTTGGTTATGAGCGCTAAGGTTGGTCAAAAGATTATTCCCTTTGGTATAGATTTTGAAAACGCCACACTTTACCCTGCGGCATACTTTATTATTGCAGAGGACGGATACGAGCCCCCTGCAGAGGTTAAAAACCTTTCCCACAATAAGCCCTATACAATATCGGGCAGCGGCAAGGGGTTTGAATACGATGACCCTCAATGGGGTTATTCCAGCTATCAAGCCAAGCTTACCGACGGGCTTGCATCTAACCTACAAAACAACGATGACAGTTGGTTTGGCTTCTATTACGGCGACGTGATTGAGCCCAACACCGTAAACGGCGTAGGATCTGTGATTATCGACCTTGGAAGCGATTACAGCATTGTGCAGATTCGTGCCCATTTGCGTAACACCGAAAGCGCCAACATAAAGGCGCCCAAGAGCATTTTGGTTTCGGCAAAGGCTGACGGTGAAAGCGAATTCCGACCCATAGGCAGCCTTGAGGTTAACAGCGAGGACAATACCGTTTATTGGTCCAACCTAAGCTGTGAGGCGGTGGGCAGATACGTAAAAATCGATTTGGAGCTTGCTTCTACCTTTGCATTCCTTAACGAAATTGAGGTTTACGGCACCGAATACACTGCACCCCAGCCCCCTGTTGACGACGGCAACGGCGATAACGATGGCGGCAACGACGGCGAACCCGAGCCCGAACCCGAACCCGATTACGTTATTGGCGACGCAAACGGCAACGGCAAGATTGATGCCCGTGATTATTTGCTTCTAAAACGCGCTTACTTTGGTACTTATACCTTAACCTGCGATTTGGAGGTTGCAGATATTAACGGCAACGGCAAGATTGATGCAAGAGATTATTTGCTGTTGAAGCGAGCATACTTCGGCACTTATACAATTCAATAAAAATATC
>JAFYOG010000080.1 GCA_017560285.1 Clostridia bacterium | reverse complement strand
ACGTATTTAACAAGAACGAGGATGCCGACCGCATTAATAAAAAAATCGTTCCCTTATTGCAGGAACGGGGAATTATTATTAATGACCTTAACGCCCTTTTGCGCTCCGACCCCGATAGATACATTTGCGACGATACCATACATTTGTCCGAAGAAGCTATCGATATCTGTGCCGCACAGGTTGCAGATTATATCAAAGCCGCAGCAAAGAATATTTCCACTAAGGTCGAACCTAAAAACACATCAGTTCGGTACGACAGCACGGGTGCACCGGTATTGATATAAATTCACATTAATTATCACAAAAAGCACTTCGCCAGAGGTGCTTTTAGGATTATATCGGTTAAAAACTGCAAACGTTTTGGAGATTTATCTATGCAAAACAATTTTTTAACAAAAATTAAAGAGAATTGCAATATAAAAACAATTATAGTCGCAATTGCACTGTCTGCCTCGATTTGTGTTGGCGCCATATTGGGCTTTAATTTTCTAATAATTTTGGCTTTAAACGGAAAAAGCGTATATCCAAAGGAGTTCCCGTTAAGCGTAATCGGCGCGGTTATCGCTTTTATAGCTGTAATCGTTCTGTTGGTGCTTTATTTCCGTTTTAGAAAATCAAAGCCATCGGGGCTCTCTGCGGTAATCGATTTTGTTGCGTTTATTCTTACAATCCCTCTGTTTTATTCTGTAACCTTGTGGTTTGTTAATAAAATTAGTTAAGTTTTATAAACTGTAATTAAATTATAATGTCAACATCCGAGTTTTTAAAGCTCGGATGTATTTTTGTGTATATCCATATAAGTGATTTTCTCGCTTTTTAGGTTGTTGATATTTTTTTATAAGGTGTTATAATAAAAGCAGATAAATAATACGAGGTGTTTTTATGAATAGCATTAGCAAAATTATTGCGAAATTTCGCAAGGATGCGGGCTTAACGCAGGAACAGCTTGCAAATATGTTGGGTGTAACCGCGCAGGCTATATCTAAATGGGAAAATGGCACAACTATGCCCGATATTATGCTGTTGCCGATTATTGCCGACGTGTTTAACACTGATATCGATTCTTTGTTTGGCAGAAACAAAAAAACAAGCGAAACTAATCTTACGCAAAACAATATTCACGAAGAGGCTTATAAATCAATTTTAAATATGCTTCAAAGCCTTTGGGGCAACGCAGAAACAAGGGAAGAATTAACTAAAAAAACCGAAGAAATTTGCGAATATATAAAAACACACCCCGATACGCAAACAATGGTTTTAAGCAACTGCGAGGGAAACGGCATTTTTGCCGATTGCAACCTTGCGTTGATATTAAATAAAAATAAAGACGAGCTGTTCTCGCTGTTTAACGACGATACGGCTTGGACGGTTTTAAAGCGTTTTACCGACGGTAACACAAGGGAAGTATATAAATTTATAATTGAAAACAACAAAAAGTCATTTACCTCGTCTATAATAGCTTCCAACTGCGAACTTGAATTATCTGCCGTGGACCGTGCGTTAAACCATCTTTTATGTTTAAAATTAATAAGCCGTATGGATGTAGATACCGGTGATGGCATAGTTTACGTTTACAGCGCTTGGGCAACTCATAAGTTAATATTGGTATATTCAATGCTTGCAATCGCTTCCCGCTTGGGTAATTATAGCGAGCGATACCGAGGGTTCTTATCATGACAGGAAGTATAACAGGCTGGATCAGATTATTTATAAAACGTTATTCGTTCGGTGTGAAAATAAAGCATATTTGCAAGAAAAAAGGTTTTATTCTAAATAAAAACGGTTTTCTGTGGTGGCTTGGTAAGAACAAAAGCGGAAAATGCAATTTCACTATATGTTGCGGTAACGAAAGCTATTGCGTAAAATTAATAGGCGTACGCAGCAAACGTATTCTGTTTGGATTTGTAAACAAGAATACCTATGAAATTAAAGATTACACCTTTGCTTTACCACACACAACCTTTGATTTTGATTATGAACTAAAAAATAAAGAGCCGTATAGATTCGATAACGGGTCAACGCCTTGCATAGTAATGGTTCCCAACAGCGTAAAAGTAACTGTACGAAGCAACGACGCGCAACAAACCCGTATCGAAATCGGTTCCCGCGATAAAACACCCGAGGGTGAATTTTTCTTCGCCGATAGGTTTTTGACTATGCTAAAAGATAAAACAAAATAACTCTAAAGCCCAAGCCAAAAAGCTTGGGTTAAGTTTTATCATCTTGCAAGAAATTAAATAATGTGGTATAATCCATAAAGAATACAAAGTCCGTGGTGTATCAATGAAAAATTTCGAACAACTGATAAAAGAATGCCTTTCCGACCTTGAATCTATCGGTATAAAAATCGGAAAGGTTACAAAATACAGCATAAACACCCGCGCAAAATCCCGTTGGGGCCAATGCAAGCAGGTTTGCAACGGCATATTCGAGATTAATATATCCGCGCAGCTTTTGCAGGATAATATTTCCGACCAAGCCGCCAAGGATACCATACTGCACGAGATGTTACACACCATAGACGGCTGTATGGGGCACAAAGGCAAATGGAAAGAGCTTGCCCAAAAGGTTAATAAGGAACTACCCCAATATACTATCAAGCGGGTTACAAGCTCTGCCGAGAAAGGCATAGAAACAAAAACGGCTAACCCCAAAACGCAAACCAAAGCAACATCCAAACCCAAACCCAAAACCCAAAAAGGCAATATGGGGGTGTGGCTCTTTTTGTTGATAATTGTCGGATTGTTTCTTTTGTTAGAAATCATATATTCTTGACAAAACAATTAAGGATATCGCTATGAATAACGTTTCAATAAACAATTACATATCCCAAAACCAATCCCGATTACTTCAAACCCTTTTAGAGCTGTGCGCCATTCCCGCCCCCTCGGGCAACGAGCACAAACGGGCGGAGTATTGCCTAAATTGGCTTAAAAACGCAGGCTTAACCGACGTTTATATCGACCAAGCCCTTAATGTGGTTTGCCCCGTAAATTGCAATACAAGCCAAAATATAACGGTTGTGGCGGCGCATACCGATACGGTTTTCCCCGATGTTGATTTTATGCCCGTTATGCAGGATAAAACCAAGGTTTATTCCCCCGGCGTGGGCGATAATACCGCATCCTTGGCAGTGCTTTTGCTAACTGCAAAATACTTTGCGGAGTATGATATAAAACCCAAAGACGGCATAATCTTCCTTTGCAATTCCTGCGAGGAAGGCTTGGGCAATCTAAAGGGAACAAAACAGCTTTTTTCCGATTATAAGGGCAGAATAAAGCAGTTTATTTCGTT
>JAFYOG010000079.1 GCA_017560285.1 Clostridia bacterium | reverse complement strand
AACTGTTCTTCCCCCGTTTCTGCCAAAACCCATTGGTCGGAGTTATCGAGATTGGGGAAAAATGCATCCTTTTCGAAGGATTTTTGGAACTTTGTTACGTAGGCGGTATCGCAATAGGGTAACAGCATAGAATAAATTTGAGAGCCGCCGATAACAAACACGTTATCGGTATTATAATTTTTGATTATATCTAAAAGCTCTTCCAAAGAGCGCGCCATTATTGCGCCCTCGGGGTTATATTCGGTATTGCGGGAAAGAACAATATTGGTGCGGTTCTTTAACACGTTGCCGCCGGGAAAGGTGGCAAGGGTTTTGGAGCCCAGAATAACAACATTTTCTTTAGTGAGGCTTTGAAAATATTTTAAGTCGGCACGAACGCGAGCCAAAAGCTCGCCCTTGTTGCCGATGCCCCATTCGTTATCTACTGCAACAATTAACTTCATATTACACCGCCACGGGGAATTTGCCCACAGAAGCGCCGTGAATATAATTTTCTACGGTGAAGCTTTCGGGAGTGAATTTGTAAAAATCGGTAATAGCGGGGTCGAGGGTAACCTTGGGAGCATCGAAGCATTGACGTTCGATAAGCTCTTTAACTATGGGGATATGTCTATCGTAAATATGAGCATCGGCTATAACGTGAACAAGCTCGCCTGCTTCTAAACCGCTTGCCTGTGCTAACATCATAACCAAGGCGGCATACTGAGCCACGTTCCAAGCGTTGGCGGCAAGCATATCCTGCGAGCGCTGATTTAATACCGCGCAAAGCTTGTTGCCCACAACGTTAAAGGTCATAGAATAGGCGCAGGGGTAAAGAGCCATCTCGGAAAGGTCGGCAAAATTATACATATTTGTCATAATTCTGCGGGAGCAAGGGTTGTTTTTAAGGTCGTAAAGGACGCGGTCGACCATATCGAATTCGCCCTCTTTATATTTGTGCTTTACACCCATTTGGTAACCGTAGGCTTTGCCGATAGAGCCGTTTTCGTCTGCCCAAGCATCCCAAATGCGGCTGCCGAGATCGTTAATATTATTAGATTTCTTTTGCCAGATCCACAAAATTTCGTCAACAGCCTTTGCAAAAGAAATGGGACGAAGGGTTATTAAAGGAAATTCCTTTGATAAATCGTAACGGTTAACAACGCCAAATTTTTTGATGGTATAGGCGGGGGTGCCATCCTCCCAACGGGGGCGGACACGTTCATCGAACACGGGGGTGCCGTTTTCTATAATATCTTTACAGGTTTGGATGAATGCTATATCTGCAGAGCTCATAATTTACGCCTCGCTTTCTTTTATATATGATAACATATTCTTTACCCCATTGTCAACAACATATAGTGGTTCTTTTTTGAAATATACCGTAAATTTTGTATTAAAAAAATTTTTTGACTTTTTTATAAAAAGCCCTTGACAAAGCCGGTTGGTTGTTATAGACTAAACGTAGAGGTTGGCAGTTACAAACCCGACGATAAAAGGAGTATATAAAAATGAAAAAGAGATTAATCAGTTTGGTTTTATGCATTACATTCTGTGCTTTTGTGTTTTGCGGGTGTGTTAGCTTCCCCGACGAAGCGGTACCTACCGTTAGGCTTGCCACCGATGCGGAAATTGCCGGCAAAGACGGATTTTTATATTGTTTTGATGAATACACCTTGAACGGTACGCACAACATTATTGTTTCTATTGATAAGGACATAACCGATTTTAAGTTTTGGGTAATTGACGATGCCGAGGGTATTTACTTTAAGGATTGTATTTACAGCCTTGACAAGGTTGGAGCAAACGAAAAGATTTTTATTTCCACATACATAAACGACGCGACGATAAACAGAGGGTTTTCTTATAAGTACAACGGAAAAACAGAATACCTCTATATTCAATACGATATGAGCGGTGAAAAGGAAAGCTTGGTAGATGCCGTTGGCAGTTTTGAATATACGGTAGCCGAGGAGGAAAAATAATGAACGATACTAACCTGAAATTGTGCGAAAGCGATTACCGTTTTATGACGGTTATTTGGGAAAACGAGCCCGTGCAATCGGGCAGACTTGTGGAGCTGTGCCAAGAAAAGCTTGGTTGGAAAAAGCCCACCACCTATACAACCCTTAAGAAAATGAGCGAAAAGGGATTTACACAGAACGTAGATACGGTTGTTACGTCGCTTATTCCCAAAGAAGAAGTGCAGGTGTTTGCCAGCGAGCATTTTGTTAACCACACCTTCGAGGGTTCCCTGCCGAAGTTTTTGGTAGCCTTTTTGGGGGGAAAGAAGATTTCGGATAAGGAAGCCGAGGAGTTAAAGCAGTTAATTGACCAACATAAGGAGGGTTGATTATGTTTAATTTATTTAACACTGTTATTGAAATGAGCATTAAAGCCGCGGTGGTTATTTTGCTTATTTTGGTTGTTAGATTATTTTTGCAGAAGGTGCCCAAAAAGTTTTCTTATTTGCTTTGGGCGGTGGCGGCTTTTAGGCTTTGTATTCCTTACAGCTTTAAGGCGTTGTTTAGTGTTTTTAGCATTGGCGGTAAAACAAGCGTTGGTGAACAGATTTCTCAATCGGTTGACAGAATACCTAATTTTGTTCCCAACCTAAACGCGGGAGCGCCTGTTATTAACGGCGGTACGGCGAGTGTGCCTAACCTTGATATTCCCCAAAGCGGTATTGGCAACGTTGGTAACCTTGGCGGTATTGACAATATGGGCGAGGTAGGAGCTACCGTTGCCGACAAGGGCATTGATTGGGGAGTTTTGCTTATGCAGATTGCCTTGGTAACGTGGATTATTGGATTTGCGGCCATGGTAATTTACGGCGCGGTTACATATATAAAGACCTACAGAAAAATGCAGAACGCGGTTTTGGTTAGAGAAAACGTATATTTCTCGGACAGGATAGACGCGCCTTTTTCGATGGGCTTTGTAAAGCCGAAAATTTACCTTCCCTTTGGTTTTAACGATAGCGAGCAGGAATGTGTTATTGCCCACGAAAAATGCCATATAAAGCGATTTGACCATATTGTGAAGCTGTTTTCTTATTTACTTTTGTGCGTGCATTGGTTTAACCCTATGTGCTGGGTGGCTTTTAACCGTATGACCTATGATATGGAAACAAGCTGCGACGAAATGGTGTT
>JAFYOG010000078.1 GCA_017560285.1 Clostridia bacterium | reverse complement strand
GTTCGATAAACTTGAATTTGGCGGAGATTAGATATGCTTGAAAAAATGGCTGATTTCTTTGAAAACAGATTAGATGGATACGATAAACATATGTTGACAAACATACAATCCGCAGATGAGTTTTATCCATATACGGCAAAGCAGTTGCCGACTGCCGAGAACTGCCATATACTTGATTTAGGATGTGGCACAGGATTGGAGTTAGAAGAATACTTTCTGCTCAATCCATCTGCAAGGGTAACGGGTATTGATTTATCGCAGGGAATGCTATCGGCTCTAAAAAAGAAATTCGCCGATAAAGACATTACTTTGATTTGTGATTCCTATTTTGATGTACCTTTTGGTGTATGCTCGTTTGATAGTGCAGTATCGGTGGAGAGTTTGCACCATTTTACAAAGGAAGAAAAAGTACCTTTATATACAAAACTGCATAGAGCATTAAAAGACGGTGGATATTTTGTACTGACAGACTACTTCTCTTTGTCTGATGAAGAAGAACAGATGCACCGACAAAACTTGATTGCATTGAAAGCAGAGCAAGGAATTGCCGATGATGAGTTTTACCATTACGACACTCCTCTTACAGTAAAACACGAAACAGAAGCGCTTATGGAAGCAGGCTTTTCTTCTGTCCAGGTGCTGAAAAATTGGGGAGCGACCTATACCATAAAAGCAGTTAAGTAAATCCCAATTTGTCGGTCAGTTTAATAACATAAAAAACACCCTATGACTTTTGCGGTCGTAGGGTGTTAAAATTTTTAGTCCAAAGACTTCATTGTGGGGAAGAGCAAAACGTCGCGGATTGCTTGGGAATCGGTTAGAAGCATACACATTCTGTCGATACCGAAGCCGATGCCGCCTGTGGGAGGCATACCGATTTCCAATGCGTTAAGGAAATCTTCGTCGGTGGTGTTTGCCTCTGCATCGCCCTGTGCAAGCTGTTCTTCCTGTGCCTTAAAGCGTTCTCTTTGGTCGATAGGGTCGTTAAGCTCGGAATAGGCGTTTGCCATTTCCCATCCGTTCATAAAGAATTCGAAGCGTTCCACGTAGTTGGGGTTTTCGGGCTTCTTTTTGGTGAGAGGGGAAATTTCGATGGGGTGATCCATTACGAAGGTGGGCTGAAGAAGGTGCTCTTCTACGAATTCCTCGAAGAACAAATTAAGTATATCGCCCTTCTTGTGGCGTTTTTCGTAATGAACGCCCTTTTCGTCTGCAATAGCGCGGGCTTGCTCTAAGGTAGAAATTTCGTTAAAATCTACGCCGGAATATTTTTTAACCGCATCTACCATTGTGATACGCTCGAAGGGCTTGCCCAAATCCATTTCGATGCCGTTATAGCTTATTTTGGTGGTGCCAAGCACTTCCTGCGCTACGTGGCGGTACATATTCTCGGTTAAATCCATCATACCGTGGTAATCGGTATAAGCCTGATAAAGCTCCATAAGGGTAAATTCGGGGTTGTGGCGGGTATCTAAGCCTTCGTTACGGAAAACTCTGCCGATTTCGTAAACCTTTTCCAAGCCGCCTACGATAAGGCGCTTTAGGTAAAGCTCTAAGGAAATACGAAGCTTTAAATCCTCGTTAAGGGCGTTAAAATGGGTTTCGAAGGGTCTTGCCGCCGCGCCGCCTGCGTTGGCAACGAGCATGGGGGTTTCTACTTCCAAGAAGCCCTGACCGTCTAAATAACGGCGGATAGAGCTGATAATTTTAGAGCGCTTTATAAAGGTATCCTTAACGTCGGCGTTCATAATAAGGTCTACGTATCTTTGACGGTAGCGTAGGTCGGTATTAGTTAAGCCGTGGTATTTTTCGGGAAGGATTTGAAGGCTCTTTGTAAGCAAGGTGATTTCGGCAGCGTGTACCGAAATTTCGCCGGTTTTGGTGGTAAATACGGTACCCTTTACACCAACGATATCGCCTATATCGAACTTTTTAAAGCCCGCATATTCGTCCACACCGATATCGTCGCGGGCAACGTAGCACTGAATGCCGCCCTGAAGGTCCTGTACGTTACAGAAGGATGCCTTGCCCATTACGCGCTTGGACATTAATCTGCCTGCGATGGAAACGGTTTTGCCTTCGTATTCGGCATAATTATTTTTTATATCGCCGCTGTGGTGGGTGGCATCGTACTTGGTGATAACAAAAGGGTCCTTACCCTCTGCCTGAAGGTCGGCAAGCTTTTGGCGGCGTACTGCCAAAAGGTCGCCCAAATTAACCTCTTGCCGGGGGGCGTTGTTCTTGATTTCTTCGCTCATAATTTTATACCTTTAAATTATTACTTGGAGATTTCGGTGATGGTGTATTTTACAACACCCATGGGGGTTTCTACGTTGATGCTGTCGCCCTTACGCTGACCGATAAGCGCTTTGCCCAAGGGGCTGTCGTCGCTGATTTTGAACATAATGGGGTCTGCTTCGGTGGTGGAAACGATTTTGTATTCGCAATCCTCGTCGGTATCCAAATTGTGAACCATAACCTTGTTACCAACGTTTACACGGTCGGTGGTAAGCTCGGAGTCGTCAAGAACGATTGCGTTTTCCAAGGTCTGCTCTAAATGAGCAATTTTGCCTTCGATTTCTGCCTGTTCGTTTTTAGCTTCATCATATTCGCTGTTTTCGGAAAGGTCGCCGTATGCGCGTGCCTTTTGGATTGCAAGGGCAACTTCCTTACGTTTTACTGTTTTGAGATGTTCAAGTTCCTGCTGAAGCTTTTTTAAGCCTTCCTTGGAAACGATAATCTGCTTTGCCATTTTTAATTACTCCTCTTTGTGTATGTGAAATTATTTTAACTTATTTAAGCCGTTTAATTTGTCGAATTCAAAATCGAAATTGCTTTGTTTAGCTGGGTATCCTCTTCCATAGGCATTATGTAAAACTTTCCTTCCCATTCCTTTGGGATAGCCACCGTGTAATCGGGATTTACGCCGATGCCGTCGTAGCTTAGGTTAGAGGGGGGATTGTAATATGCGGTGGTAATTTTAAACATTCCGCCGTCGGAAAGGGTTAGCTGTGTTTGCATACTGCCCTTGCCATAGGTGGTTTCGCCAACGATTTTTGCAAGCTTATAATCGCGCAATGCGGCGGTAAAAAGCTCTGCCGCAGAGGCGGTTTCGCCGTTACACAGAACCACCATCCCCTGCGAGGTTATGCAGTTTTCGTCGGATTCGATAACCGAGGTCTTGCCTGCTTCCACAATATTGATTATAGTTCCCTTGGGTAACAAAATATCCAAGGATTTGCATACCTGTTCTAAATATCCGCCGCTGTTGTTGCGTAGGTCGAATATATATTTGGTGCAGCCGTCGGCTTGGGCTTTTGAAATTGCCGTTGTGAACTGGGAAGCAAAGGTTGTATCGTAAAAGCTATAGATGCATATATAAGCTATGCCGTCGTTAAGCTTTTGGTACAAAACGTTTTCGTTATTTACCACTGCCCTGTTTGCCGTAAAGCTTAATTCCTTGCCTTGGCGCAGCACCTTTAGTGTTACCGAACTGCCGACCTTGCCGGATATGGAATTTAAAAGCTCGCGGTAATTGCCGTCTTTAAAGGTTACGCTGTCGGTTGCGATAATTATATCGCCCTTTTGGATGCCCGCGTTATAAGCAGGAGAGCCTTCAACAACGCCGTAAATATATATACCGTTAATGCTTTCGTGATAGGTAACGCGAACGCCTATGCCCACGAAGGTTCCATTTGCGGAGCTTTGCTGTTGAGCGTTTTCCTCTTTATTAAAATAGAAGGAATATTTATCGCCAAGAGAAAAGGATATTGTGCGGAAAACGTTATCCCACAAAACCGCCTTATCGTATTCGTTAACATAGTTTTTATCGATAAAATCTAAAATCTCGGTTAATTTTTGATAATTTACTTGATCGTCGGATGCGACCTTGATATGGTCGGAATAATAATCGCGATATTGATTTAATACCGCCTTCTCTGCAACAGAGCGGTTGGCGTTCACCCCGACAAAGGTCAAAATGAACACCAACATCGAAATTATTATACAAGTGAAGGGGGTTACTTTTTTTGAAAACATACCCGCACCTTATTATCTGTAAATATCGGGCAGATACAGGTAGGGATCTATGTAGCTTGCGCTGAACGCGTTGCTTGCGGTGGCGTTATCCATTACGCTAAAGTGCAAATGGTAGCCGGTAGATCTGCCTGTTGTGCCAACGTAGGCGATAACCTGACCGCGTTTTACGGTTTGGCCAACCTTAACCTCGAAGGTTGGTCTGCCGTTGCGACCGTCGTCGCAGTGGCCGTAAAGGGTAGAAATGCCGTTGCCGTGATAAATGATTACGCAGTTGCCGTAACCGCTGAACCAATCGGCGCGGGTAACGATACCGTCCCGCACTGCATAAATAGCGGTGCCCCTTGCGGTGGCAATATCTATGCCGTTGTGCCAAGCCTTACTGCCGTTTATAGGGTCTTTACGCCAGCCGAAGAAGCTGCTTACACGCAATTTTACGCTGGTATCGGTAGGCCAGCAGAATTCTGCGTTGGAATTGAACATTTCTTCCCGTTCTTCTTCAAGCTCCTCGATCTTTTCGCGGACCTTGTTGATTTCGCTGTTAAGATTGCTGTACTTTGAGGAAAGGTCGTCTTTGTTCAAATTAAGGGCGCCTGCGATGGTTTCGAACTCTTTTATGCGGGTATCGAGATTAAGGCGGGCGGTTTCAAGCTCGGTAACGTAGCTATCGTACTGAGATTGGGTTGCCGCAAGCTCTGCATCGAGAATTTCCAGCTCGGCAAGGGATTTTTCCACATCCTTAATAAGCTGGTTTGCCGCTGTCATAATATCGTTAAGATTTTCTTTACGGTTAAGAAAATCCGACAGGTTGTTAGAGCCGAAAAGCAGCTGGAAGGCGTTTATATCGCCGTTTTCGTAAACGAACTGCATTAGCTTTTTAAGCATAGAAACGCGGTATTCCCTATCTTCCTCGTAAATGGCGATTTGGGAAATTACGTCGGCGCGCTTTAGGTCGTAGGATTCTTTAATTGCCTCGTTAATAGAGATTTCAAGCTCTAAGGCTTCGATATCCTGCTGATATTGCTTTATCAGGTCTAAATTCGCGCTGGACTGGTCCTCGATAGAGGAAATTTCCCCTGCGATTTTTTCACGTTCCGCTTTAAGCTTTTTTAATTCTTTATTATATTCGTCTATTTCTTTTTCTACGTCTTGAATGGTTCTTGCTTCTACAACCTCGGTTGGGGCGGTTTTGGAATAAACCCCAAAGGTTACGGTAAAGCAAAGAAGCACTGCAAGCAACCGTTTTAAGGTTTTTTTCAAGTTAAAAACTCCTTTGTTTTTAGAAAACCTATTAGGTTTTTAGGAACTTTTTCATAGAAATGCCCGAGGCAACCACGCCCGCAAACAGACCGATAACGGTAAAGCCTATGCCAAGCTTAAAGCCGTAATCGTATATGAAGGATGCGGTTTTGATACCCTCGATACCGCCGGTGCCGGTGGCAGAGGATATGATGCCTTTGAGCAGGTATTCGTACAAATAAAATTCTATGCCGAAGGCGAAAATTGCGGCAAAGATACCGATAATAATGCCTTCTATCATAAAGGGCATACGAACGAAGCGCTTGGTTGCACCGCAAAGACGCATAAATTTAATTTCGTTTTCGCGGGCGGCAACGCCAAGCTTAATAGTGTTCATTATTACGAACAAGGAAATTATAAGGAAGATTGCCATTAGCCAAATGCTTGCCACGGAAAGCACGTTTTTAATGCTCATAACGTTAAGATAAAGGCTAACGTTGTTTTTAATATCGTCGGTGGGGATGGTATCGGGCAATTCCACACCGTTTTCGTCGGAAATGGAAACCGCGTCTATACGGGCAACAAGGCTGCGTACTGCGTCCATATCGGAAAAGCTTTTGAAGGTGATGCGGAAGCTGGGACGCAAGGGGTTGTCCATCATAACGCTTTCGATACCCAAGGGATTGTAATTTTCGTTAAAGGATTGGATATCCTCGGGCTTGAACACGTTGGTAAGCCATTTGTATTCCTCGGTATTGAACATATTTTTAAGATGTTCGTCGGCAGAGATAAATTTAAAGTTTTCGTCCCGGGGGATAAGGATATCAGATTTCCACATACCGGAATTCCAATCTACTACCTCGGAGCTGTCGCATATTTCGGCAAATTGGTCGGCAATTTGAAGAATTTGGTCCTCGGTATAATATTTATCGATGCGAACCTCGATAACGCGGATATCCTCGATATCTTTAAAGTTGCTTTCGATAGTATCGATAACCAAATACAACGTACCAACCAACACCATACAGGCGATAAGCACCAAAATAGATGCAACTGTCATTACGCGGTTACGGAAAACGCCCTTAACGCCCTGACCGATTATGTAAAAGAAAGTGCTCGGTCTCATTTTAAATCCTCCAATTCGTCTTCTTTTTCTTCGATGGAGGCTGCCTTAACGTCGTCTATGCCGAAGTTTGCGCCGTTTTTATCGGCAAAGAGCTTGCCGTTTTCTATTTGGATAACGCGCTTTTTATATTCCCTTATTAACGCCAAATCGTGGGTTACAACTATTACGGTTTTGCCCAGCTTGTTTACTCTTAAAAGCAATTCCATAATGCCCTCGGACATTTCGATATCTACGTTGCCGGTAGGTTCGTCGGCTATGATGGTATCGGGGTTGTTAACCAAGGCGCGGGCAAAGGCAACACGCTGTTTTTCGCCGCCGGAAAGCTCGGTGGGAAAGCTGTTGCTTTTGTGGCTTAAGCCAACAACATCCAAAAAGAAGGGAACGCGTTTTTTTATTAACTTGGATTTTGCACCAACTACACGCATTGCAAAGGCAACGTTTTCGTATACTGTCATTTTATCGAACAGCTTAAAATCCTGAAAGACAACGCCCATTGTACGGCGAAGCTTGGGAATGCGCCAAGAACGGATTTTATCCAAACGGAAGCCGTTAACCTCTAACCTGCCCGAGGAAACACGTTCCTCGCATATGAGCAGTTTGGTAAGGGTGGTTTTACCTGCACCGGAACGGCCGGTAATAAACACGAACTCGCCGTCATCGATTTGTAACGAAACGTCGTTTAACGCGTGGTTTCCGTTGGCATAAACCATGGAAACGTTTTCGAATTTAATCATTTATAAGCACCTTATTAATAAATAGAGGGTTTGCTGATAAGATATTTCTTAACCATTAATGCAACCTTAAAGGTGATTGCGTGTTCGAATTCGCGAAGGTCCAAGCCGGTAAGCTTTTTGATTTTTTCCAAGCGGTAAACCAAGGTGTTTCTGTGAACGAAGAGCTTACGGGAGGTTTCGGACACGTTAAGGTTGTTATCGAAGAACACGTGAATGGTTTGAAGGGTATCTCTGTCTAAGCTTTCTAAAGAGCCGCGCTTGAATACCTCTTGCAAAAACATTTCGCACAGGGTGGTGGGAAGCTGATAGATAAGTCTGCCTATACCCAAGTTTTCGTAGTTGATAACGTTCTTTTCGGTATCGAACACCTTGCCTACCTCTAATGCTACCTGAGCATCCTTATAAGAACGTGCCAATTCCTTTACGTTGGAAACGATAGAACCGATACCAACGTGAACCTTTAGATAAAATTCCGCCTGAACGGTATCTACAATGCTCTTTGCAATTTGTTCTAACTGCTTGGTATCGTTGGCGCTCTTAACCTCTTTTACCAAAACGATATCGGTTTCGCCGATATTTATAACGTAATCGTGGGATTTATCGGGGAACATATTCTGGATAACGTCGTAATGAACTACTTCGCCGGTGTTTGCAAAACGGATAAGCAGAACGGCACGGTTAACCTCGTTATCGAAACGAAGCTCTTTGGATTTGATATAAATATCGCCGGGAAGGATGTTATCCAAGATGATATTTTTTATAAAGTTAGTCTTATCGTACTTTTCGTCGTAAAGTGTTTTGATGTTGGAGAAGGATACGGAAAGAAGGGCGGAAATGCTCTTTGCAACGTCGTCGTCCCCTTCTACGAATACGATGTATTCGATTCTTGCATGGGAGCCGATGGGACGGTAGGTGTAGTTACCGTTAACGAGAGTTTCGTAATTGTAGGAAATTTCATCTAAAATATCGGAATGGGTGCTGCCGATTTTGGTAAGCTGACTGCAGGCGATTACAACGCCCTTATCGTCGATAATACCGATTTCGCGGTCTACCGCTTCTCTCATTTGATAGATTAATCCCTGAAAAAGCTTGTTGCTCATTGTGCTGACTCCTTTTCGAATTTATGGGTTGAAAAATTATTAGACTGTTTAATTTGTATAACACTATACATAGTAATTTTATATCAATTTTTAATTAATTGCAAGGGTTTTTGCAGAATAACAACAAATAAAAACCGTATTTTTTGTTTATTTTGCCATTTTTTTCCTTTGTACTGTGAAAAAAGCACAAATTGTTTCTAAAATATGAACAAAAGCCGTTTCTGCGAAACGGCTTTCATTATTATATTGAATTATCGAACCGATTTCATTTCGGAAGAATCGGAAGCCTTGCTGTTGATTTCGCCCGGTTCGCGGAAGGTGGGAACAACCTTAAGAATTGCTTCTTTTACCTTGGCAGAGCCGAGGTTGGATTGGGAAGCTTCTACCGCTTTTATAAGGATTTGAAGCTTTTCGTCCACCTGTTCTCTTGTAAGGGGGGCATCCTTTTCGATAAATATCATATTATTATCGGTTTTATCCAAGGTTTCGTTCTTCATTAACAATTCTTCATAAAGCTTTTCGCCGGGACGAAGACCGATTTCCTCGATCTTTATATCAACTTCGGGCTCGAAGCCGGAAAGCCTTATCATATTCTTTGCCAGATCGTAAATACGAACAGGTTTACCCATATCGAGAACAAACAGCTCTCCCTTGTTTGCCATTGCCCCTGCTGTCATAACAAGCTGAGCGGCTTCGGGGATTGTCATAAAATAACGGATAATACGTTTATCGGTAATGGTTACGGGGCCGCCGTGGGCGATTTGACGCTTGAACAGCGGGATTACCGAGCCGTTAGAGCCCAAAACGTTACCGAAGCGAACCGCCGCAAAGGAGGTTTGGCTATCGCAACGGCACTGAACCACCATTTCGCACAGGCGCTTTGTGGCGCCCATTATGTTGGTGGGGTTAACCGCTTTATCGGTAGAAATAAGTATAAATTTATCTGCATAATACTTTTCTGCCATATCGGCGGTATTATGGGTACCCAAAACGTTGTTCTTTATTGCTTCGCAACCGCTTTGCTCCATAAGAGGAACGTGCTTATGCGCCGCGGCGTGGAACACCACGTTGGGGCGATAGTTGGCGAATATGCAATCAAGACGGATTCTGTCGCGGACAGAGCCGATTTCAACGCACAGATCCAGATCGGGATATTTATAGGAAAGCTCCTGCTGGATATCGTAGGCGTTGTTTTCGTAAATATCGAAAATTACCAAGCGTTTGGGGGCGCATTTTGCTATCTGACGGCAAAGCTCGCTGCCGATAGAACCGCCGCCGCCCGTTACAAGGATTGTTTTGCCGTTGTAATACTTAAGCTCCTCTTTATCGTCGATATTAACGGGTTCGCGGAACAAAAGGTCCTCGATTTCGAATTCGCGTATGGTGGGCTTTACGCTGCCCGTTTTGTCTGTATCGCGGATAGGCAGATCGTAAATTTTTATTTTACAGCCCGTTAGGCTGTAAAAGCTGTATATGCGGGATGCTTCCTCGCTGTC
>JAFYOG010000012.1 GCA_017560285.1 Clostridia bacterium | reverse complement strand
TAAAAGCGCCCGCTCGTTTTCGATTTCAAACCCGCTCTTTTCCCCAAGAATGTTATAAAAAATCCTTTCGGGAATTTTAATATCAATCTTCGCACCGCCGCTTCCAAGGTCAAGCCTTTCCAGCCTTGCGCTAATATCGCCGTCTTTGCCAAATGCGTCTGCGGCTTCGGGAATTTCCCCAACCCGTCTAAGGGCGTTAACCCGTTGGTCTATTTCGGTGTAAATATCCTTTTTCAAAGCGTCGCCGTCATCCAAAACCTCAAGCCATTGGGGCAGAACGAACCTTACCTCTCTAATAGGAAATTCGTACAGCACGCTGCGTAAAATATCCTTAATATCCTTTTCGCCAAGCTCCATACAGCTCAAAGGCAAAACCGGCACGTCGTATTCCTGCTCCAGCTCCTTCGCCAAAGCCTGCGCCTCGTTAGAACGTGGGTTATCGCAGTTCAAAACCACAACAAAGGGCTTATTAAGCTCCTTCAGCTCCAAAATAACCCGCTTTTCTGCATCAATATAAGCTTCTCGGGGCAGCTCGCCAATGCTTCCGTCGGTGGTAACCACAATCCCAATGGTAGAATGCTCGGCAATAACCTTCCGCGTTCCTGTTTCCGCCGCCTGCTCAAAGGGCAGGGGAGCTTCCGACCAAGGTGTCATAACCATTCTCGGCGAACCGTCCTCTATCAACCCCATTGCGCCGGGCACCAAATACCCCACGCAGTCTATAAGCTTAACTCTGCATTCCGCACCGTCGCCCAAGGGTATTTTGGCGGCGTTTTCGGGCACGAACTTCGGCTCGGTGGTCATAACCGTCCTGCCCGATGCCGATTGGGGCATCTCGTCCCGCGCTCTTTCTCTTGTGCTTTCGCTTTCAATATTAGGTAAAATAAGATTTTCGGTAAACCGCTTAATAAGCGTAGATTTACCTGTTCTTACAGGACCCACCACCCCTATGTAAATATCACCGTTGGTGCGGGTGGCAATATCGTTGTATATACCCGTTTCGGTCATAAAGTTTTCCTCCAATGCGTTTTTGTTTTTATTCTATTCAAAATACCTTTTATATAGAACAGATTGTTGACATTCCAATAAAATTGTGATATCTTTTATTTGAAATAATTTATATAAAGCATAGGAGATGCTATTATGAAACAAATTAAGCGTATCGGCGTATTAACCAGCGGCGGCGATGCCCCCGGTATGAACGCGGCTGTCCGTGCCGTAACCCGTCTTGCCATTTATAAGGGCATAGAGGTTATGGGTATTTACAACGGTTACCAAGGCCTTATCGAGGGTAACATAAAACAGCTTCACGAACGCGACGTTTCCTTTATAATAAACCGCGGCGGTACAATGCTATATTCCGCCCGCAGTAAAGAATTCTGCACCCCCGAGGGTATGGCGAAGGCGGTTGCAAATTGCGATAACTTCGGCATCGACGGCATCGTAACCATCGGCGGCGACGGCACCTTCCGCGGCGCAGTAGATTTAACCACCCACGGTGTGCCCTGCATAGGTATCCCCGGCACTATCGATAACGATATCGCTTCTACCGAATCTACCATAGGCTTCGATACCGCAATGAACACCGTCGTAGACCTTGTAGATAAATTGCGCGATACCAGCGAAAGCCATTCCCGCTGCACCGTTGTAGAGGTTATGGGCAGGGATGCAGGCGACATCGCGTTGCAAACCTCTATCGCCTTGGGCGCGGTTACCGCGGTAATAAAAGAAATCCCTACCGATTTCGACCACGTTATCGAAAAAATGATCGATGCCCGCAAAGGCGGCAAGCGTAACTTCATTATTATCACTTCCGAGGGTATGGGCAGAGATTACGGCGAAGAGCTTGCCCGTATGATCGAGGCTCGCAGCGGCATCGAAAGCCGTTTTGCCCGCCTTGCCCACATTCAGCGCGGCGGCGCGCCTACGTTGCGCGACCGTGTTCTTGCAACCCAAATGGGCTGTGCGGCGGTGGAAAATCTGGTAGACGGCCAAATGAAGCAGGTTATGTGCTTGCGCGGTAACAATATCGTAGCAATGGATATTTACGATGCTTTAACCGTAGATAAGCTTATGAAGGGCAAGCTAAAGCCCGAGGAAGAGGAACAAATTTCTCCCAACAAGCTTTACGAAATGAAGAGAATCGTTGCCGATAAACAAGCGTATAAAAACTACCTTAATTATATAATCGACCATATCACACTTTAAAAATATAAAAAGCAGACGGCAAAACGTCTGCTTTTTTCGTTTTAAAAACCAAAAAAATCTAAAAAATCCAAAAATTAATCCGAATAAACCTTCCCGAAACGACAAAAATTAACCCCGTGAAATGCATTTTTGCGGCGAATCCAAGCTCTAAAAAATTTACAAATATATAAAAATGCATTGCGGAACCTATTGACAACAAAAAATATGTGTGTTATAATTCATTCGAATATGGGATTATATCCCAAAAAATAATTATATGAAAGGAAACCCTAACAATGAAGAAGTTTTTTGCTTTTCTTCTTACTGCTACATTGCTCGTTACAATGTTCGCAGTAGCTCCCTCCGCAGCAACAATCGACTATGTTATCACCGGCGTAGATGTACCCGTTGAAGAAGCTGGCGTTGTTGTTTGCACTTCTCTCGAAAAGTTCGGCGAATGCAATCCCAACTGGTCCAACTGCCTTCAGCTCACCCCCAACGGTGACGGCTACAGAGTAGTAGGCGAAGTTGCTTGCCCCGCTGAAAAAGTTTCCGGCGACGTTACTCCCGCAGCTCTTATCGAAGCTACCGGCTTCACCAAGAACGATGGCGATATCTACGTTATCCTTCACGGTAAGTACGACGTTGGTTACAACATGGACGTAGAGCTCGACAACCTCGCAGTTGGCGGCACTCTCTCCTTCTCCGGCACCAAGATGCCTGCTCCTAACACCGTTAAGCTTCGCGTAGACAACAACGTTGCTTACAAGAAGGGCTACACCACCTCTAACCCTTACAGAGATGGCGGCCGTGAAGCTAACTGGGGTTACAGCGAAACCGCTCCCATCACCTATCCCGATGATAACAACAAGGAACTCACCGACAGACTCCTTCCCGGTTCTAACGAATACACCAACTCTGCTTTCGTTGGTCTTCACGACGGTACTCCCGACACTGCTGAACTCGGCTATGCTTGGGTAAAGGTTGACCTCGAAAAAGAATACGACATCACCGAAGTACGTGCTTACATGCCCAACCTTATGGATGGCGGCGTAGGCCCTGCTAACGTTACCTTCATCGGCTACGATGCAGACGGCAACGCAACCGAACTCGGTACTGTTCTTAAGGAAGACGTTGTTGCAGCAGACACCTACTGCTACGCAGCTCTCGAAGTTGAAGCTACCGTAGAAAAGGTAGAATTCCGTCTTGCTCGCGGCGGCTGGTGCTTCATTACTGAAGTAGTTGTTATCGCTGCTGAAGAAAAGGCTCCCGAAGCTTCCGAACCCGAAGTTGAAGAACCCGTTCAACCTGAAGAACCCACCACCAACATCGAAGAACTCCTTGGCGACGCTAACGCTGACGCTGCTTTCGATGCAGTAGTTACCATCGATCCTTCCAACTATGTTGCTGGCGAAAAGATCACTGTAAACGTATCTATCAACAACATCACTGCTGAAAACGGTCTCGACACTGTTGAACTCGTTCTCAACTACGACGAAACCAAGCTCGAACTCGCTGAAGAACTTGCTGGCTCTGCTATCAAGGTATTCAACGGCTTCGCAGAATGGGAAGACCTCTCCAAGGTTGAAGACGGCGTTATCGCTCTCGTTGCAGGTACTGCAGGCGGCGAAAACGGCGACACCTTCACCTATGCTAAGAACGACGGCGAAATCACCTTCTCTGTTGAATTCACCGTTAAGGCTGATGCTACTGGCGATATCGCTGCATGGATCCCCCACAACACCGTATTCGGTTACTACACCGATGGCGGCAACGACTACGTTGGTAACGGTTCCGGCATGGCTATCACCGCTGCTACCGGCAACGTTGACGACTCCACTTCCGATTCTTCCAACGACCAGCCCAAGCCCGGCGACGCTACCAGCATGATCTTCTTTGCTATCATCGCTCTCGTAGCTATCGCAGGTTCTGCTGTAGTTATCAAGACTCGTAAATAAGTCATAACGCTTAAATAGCATATTTGCAGACGGCTTTAACGCCGTCTGCTTTTATTTTCGCCTTTTTGTTATTTTGTTATATAGTTACAAAAAACACATTGTGAACAAATTGTAAATATGCATTTTGACTATTGCTTTTGCCTAAACCCTTTGCTATAATAAGTGTAATCAAAATTATGCGTATTATTATGTAAGAGGGCGTAGACGATGAAGAAAACATACCTTACTCCTGAATTAAATATAATCAACTTCGATATTAACGATATTATTTCTCAGTCTAACGGTACCGAAGGCGGCGAAACTACTATCGACCCTTGGGCATCGCTCTTTTTCGACGAAGTTTAATTTCCCTAATTAATAGCAAAGCAACTAAAACAGCCTTTTTGGCTGTTTTTTCTTTTTGTAAATAGCGTTTATATAATTGACACTTGCAACCGCTTGTGATATAATAAATTTTGTATAAATATAATGAATGAGTGTTGCAAGTTTATGAGAGAAAACAGAGCTTTTAACAACGAACCTTCCATAGAAGGGCTGTTTATAGGCAGAAATGCGGTTACCGAGCTTTTAAAAAGCGGAAGAACCGTAGACAGAATATATATCCGTAAGGATGCCGACGGTATTTTAAGCAATATTTGCAAAAAAGCCGCCGAGCAAAAAATACCGGTTGTGGAAACCGATACCCGCCGTTTAGATAAAATGGCAGAGGGCGGCGTGCATCAGGGCGTTATTGCCGTTGCCGCCGAAACCGATTATTTAACGGTAGAGGAGCTTTTCCAATCGGTTACGGAAAAGGGAGAAAAACCCTTCTTCCTTATTTGCGATTCCATTAACGACCCCCACAATCTCGGCGCGTTAATCCGCAGCGCCAACTGTGCGGGCGTAAACGGTGTTATAATCCCCAAGCGCCGTGCCGTGGGTGTAAACGGCACCGTTGCCAAATCCAGCGCAGGGGCAGTTTTCGCAATGCCCATTGCCCGCGTTCCCAACCTTGCCAACGCTGTAAAATACCTTAAAGAAAACGGTGTTTGGATCTGGGCGGTGGAAGCCGGCGGCCAACCCTATTATTGTCAGGATTTCAAGGGCTCTGTGGCGCTTATTCTTGGCAGCGAGGGCGAGGGTGTATCTGCATTGCTTAAAAAAGAAAGCGATTTTATTGCAGGTATCCCTATGTACGGTACGGTAAATTCTCTTAACGTATCCAACGCAGGCGCTATCGTAATGTTCGAGGCGGCAAAGCAGCGTAATAATCAATAAGCAGGTGAACAATAATGCCTAAACAGGAACCTAAAAAAGATATATTAGATATACTTCGGGAAGCCGAGGAAGCTAATCGCGCCGATATCGACGCGCCTGTTGCCGCGCGCCAACCCGAGCTTGAAAAAACCAAGGTTCACGGCGAGGAAGAACCGCCCAAAAAGCGAACCAAGGTTACCTCTCGCATAAATGCCGAAACCGCCGAGCTTATCGATCAATACAGCACTCATAAAGAAGAAAAAAAGCTTAGCGATACTCAGAAATTGCGTATAAAGCTTGCAGAGCAAAACGCAAATAACGAGCTTTTGGGCTATCTGTCCGAGGAAAACAAGCCCGGCAACAGCGAACGTGTAGAAAAGCTTTACGAAATGATCAACGATGCCCGCACCCGCACCCTTTCCGACGAGGTAAAGGAACCCCCCAAGGGCTTTAAAACAAACCGCTTTTCCGATGATGTCGAAGAAGCACCGCAGGAATACACCCAAGAGCAGATGTTCCCCTTGGGCGATACCTTGCGCTTTGACGAAGCATCCCAATCTTCCGAAGCCTCGGGTTTTGACGAGGATTACGAAAAGCTAACCGAAAAGTTAACCGAACGCCCCTTGGAGTTTGAGGGCGATACCGAAACCGAAGGTCAGGTTAAGTTCGATACCGACGACGATAAGCTAACCCTTTTGGGCGGCGAAGCTTTAGATGAAACCGATATAAATTTGCGCCTCGCCTTCGAAATGATGGAGGACGAGGACGGCGCTTTAGAACGCTTGGTAGAAAAGAACCGCGAGCTTTCCCGCAGTAAAGAAAAGGTAGAGGAAACCTCGGTTAAATATACCTCCCGCGAGCAAAATTCCCTTGTTGCTTCGGTGTTCCGCAAGCGTATGCGCAGCTGGCTGTGGCGCACCGTTCTTGTTGCTTTGTTTGCTGTGGGCATTTTGTTCTTAGAGCTTGCCACCAACGAAAGCACTCTCCATAACGATATGATAAAGCAGGGAACCCACGGCATTTTCTACATACTCGTAGACCTTCAGCTGCTGTTCTTTATCGGCTTAACAATGCTTAAATCCATTCGCAACGGTATTAAGGGTATATATAAATTCCGCTTAAATACCGATAGCTTGCTTGTGGTTTCTATCTTGGTTGCAACCGCCTATTCGGTGGTTATGCTGTTTACCGACCCATATGCATCCGATATGAAGCTTTACAACCTGCCCGCGGCATTTGCCGCTCTTTGCGCCGCGCTTTCCAACTATATGTGCGCCCGCAAGGATTATAAATGCTTTAGAATTTTGGCGTCCAAGCGCCCCAAATATGCCGCTTGCGAGCTTACCGGCGGCACCCGCGAAGCAGACGAGTTTTATAAATACCTCTTCGAGGATAGCGATATCTATACCGTAAAAAGAACCAAGTTCGTGGACGGCTTTGTGGAACGCACCGAAAAACCCTCTAAATTCGAATCTGTGTTCAATTTTATCGTTCCCGCAGTGTTTCTTGCAGGCGTTATAATTTTTGCGGCTATGATAGGGGTAGGAAAAAGCAGTGTTGCGGCATATTCCGCTTTCTCGGTTATAATCGCCGCAAGCGTGCCCGCCGCCTCCTTCTTTATGCTTACCTTGCCTTTAATATCCGTAAACCGCGTTGGCGCAAAACGCTCGGCAGCGTTTATCGGTAACGATATTGCCGAGGAATACGCCACCGCATCGGTTCTTTCCTTTGCAGATACCGAGGTTTACCCCTCCAGCTTGGTAAAAATCACCAATATCCGTATGTACGGCGAATACCGTATAGATTCGGTTATAACCGACCTTGCAAAGGTGTTCAGCTATGTGGGCGGCCCCTTGGCAAAGGTTCTTTCCGATGCATTAAGCGGCGAGGTGGAAAAGCCCTCTATGGCGCGTGTTATCGAAAGTGCAAACGACGGCTTGTGCGTTGCTTTGGAAGGCCACAACTACTTTTTGGGCAAGCGCAGCTATATGCGCCGTTACCGCTTCGAATGCCCCGTTGACGAAGGGGACGAGGCTTACGACCGCGGTGTTGGCTCGGTAATGTACGTGGTTATCGACGAAAAGCTTGCCGCAAAGCTTTATATAAAATATACAATCAACCCCTTGTTCGATTCCTTGCTTAAGGATATGTATAAGGCTAATTTGTGTCTTGGTGTAAAAACCTTGGACCCCAACATTAATAACGAACTTATCAATTCCGCAATAAAATTCCGCAAATGCCCTATTTCCGTGCTTCGCGGAACCGACCCCGACGACGTAGCGGGCGAGGTAGAACGGGTAAACAGCGGCGTTGTCTGCAATTCGTCCTTGCACAACTTCTTAAAAATGTTTGCCTATTGCGACAAAGCAAGGCATATCACCAAATGTAACGTTATCGTAAGCGTTATCAGCGTGTTCCTTTCCTTTATGGCGGTTGCTTTCCTTGCAATCACCGGCGGTTTGGCAGAAATTACCTCTATCCACGCGGTATGCTTCCAATTTTTCTGGCTGTTGCCGGTATGGGCGATATCATTTTTAATGATGAAAAATCACTAAATTAAAAATTTTTTGGTTATTTGGCATAAAAAAATCGAATTTGCCCTTGATTATTTCTAACAAGTGCTATATAATAGCAATATGTTACTATATTCACTTGGAGGAAAATCACTATGGCAAAATTCACGTCTTCTCAAATCAGAAACATCTGCCTTGTAGGGCATAGCGGCGACGGCAAAACGTCCTTTGCGGAAGCAATGCTTTATCTCGCGAAGATTACAGATAGATTAGGCAGCCCCTCCGACGGTAATACTGTCTGCGATTTCGACCCCGAAGAAATCAAAAGAGGTTATTCCATTTCTACCGCCCTCGCTACTATCGAATGGAAGGGCGCAAAGATTAATATTTTGGATGCCCCCGGTATGTTCGGCTTCGCAGGCGAAGCAAAAGCGGCGGCGACCGTTGCGGCAAGTACCGTTATCGTTGTAGACGCAAAGAGCGGATGCAAGGTAGGTACCGAGCTTGCCTGGGAATTCTCTGCAGGCAAACCCAAGGCGTTCTTCGTTAACAAAATCGACGACGAAAACTCCAACTTCCAAAAAACCTTCCAGGGCTTACGTGCACAATTCGGCACCAGCGTTTGTCCTTTGCTTATTCCCTTTAACGAGGGCACTGCAGAAATAGGCCTTTATAACCTTATCACCGACGAAGTGTTTACCTGCGAAAAGAAAACAGGTAAGCGCATTCCTATAGAACTTCCCGATCAATATAAAGATATGATCGCGGAATATAAGCTCGCTCTTTCCGAATCCTTGGCTATCACCAGCGAAGAATTAATGGAAAAATTCCTTATGGAAGAGCCCTTTACCGAGGACGAAAAGCACCAAGCTTTAAATTCCGGCTTGCTAAGCGGCGATATTGCCCCCGTATTCTGCGGTTCTTCTACCGATTTGTCGGGTATCCGCTTCTTCTTGGATACCGCGGCGGCTTCCTTCGTTTCTCCTCTCGAAATTATGAAGTATGCCGACGAAAACGGCGAAACTCAGCTGTTCGTGTTCAAGGTTCTTGCCGATAACTTCGGTAAAAAAGTGTTCTTCAAGGTTATGAACGGCACCCTTAAAAAGGATCAGGTGCTTAACAATATCACCACCGGTCAGCAAGAAAAGTTCTCTAAGATCTGCACCTGTATCGGTAAAAAAGAAATCGATGTGGACGAACTTGTTACCGGCGACATCGGTTATGCCGTTAAGCTTGTAAACACCAACGTTAACGATACCTTGGGCAACAGTCCCGCAGGTAACGAATTTAAAAAGATCGAATTCCCCTTGCCTTACTACACCATGGCGATCAAGCCCAAATCCAAGAACGACGAAGATAAGCTTTCCGCAGGTATAGTAAAGATTTTAGAGGAAGATCCTACCCTTCGCTACCTTAACAATTCCGAAACCAAACAGCTTACAATTTCCGGCTTGGGCGATATCCATTTGGACGTTGTATGCTCTAAATTAAAGACCCGTTACGGCGTAACTGCCGAGCTTTCCGAGCCTAAGATCGCCTACCGCGAGGCTATCCGTAAGAGCGTTCAGGTAGAAGGTAAGCACAAAAAGCAATCCGGCGGTTCCGGTCAGTACGGCCACGTTAAAATTACCTTTGCCCCCGGCGAAGAAGAAGGCTTAACCTTCACCCAAAGCGTTGTGGGCGGTAACGTACCCAAGAACTTCTACCCCGCAGTAGAAAAGGGCTTGCAGGAAGCAATGCTTAAGGGCGTGCTTGCAGGCTTCCCCATGGCTAACCTTAAAGCAGATTTGTACGACGGCTCCTACCACGCGGTAGACTCCAACGAAATTTCCTTTAAGCTTGCCGCAAAATTGGCATATAAAGAAGGCTTGCCCAAGGCGAATCCTGTTATTTTGGAACCTGTCGGCTGCCTTAAGTGCACTATTCCCACCTCTTATTCCGGCGATATTATGGGCGACGTAAGCAAACGCCGCGGCAGAATTATGGGTATGAGCGAAAGTATGCGTAAGGGCTACACCGTGATCGAAGCCGAGGTTCCCTGTGCAGAAATGACGGTATACGCAGTTCAGCTCCGCGCTATGACTCAGGGCAGAGGCTCCTACACCTTCGAATTTGTAAGATACGAAGAAGCTCCCGCAGAAGTTGCTCAGAAAGTAATTGCAGAAGCTCAAAAGAATGATGAAGAATAGTCTTGCATTTATCGAAAAAATAGTGTATAATAAATAATAATTGTTAAAATTATACCGATTTCTCAAGAAGTGAGGCTTTGAAATGAAGATCAATGTCAAAAACACACGCCGCGTGGCATTCTTGCTCGGCTTGCTTATGCTTTTAAGCACCGTTCTTGCCGCCTGCGTAAATTTGGACGAAGTTCCCGAAGTTGACCCCGGCGAAATATTGGGCGATACCTCTATCGGCGAAAGCATCGCCACCGAGGACGAAATCCCCACTCCCGATGGCGCAACCGCAGCTCCCGTTAACGTAAAGGTAGTTAACGTAACACCTTCTACCATTGCAATCAGCGGCAACTGCGAACCTAACGCGGTTATCCGTGTTACCGGAGGCGCTAAGGAAGTAGAAACCGTTGCTAACGGCAATTATTTCGTTATTCAGGTCGATATTCTATACGCTGTAAACAAGCTTTTCGTAACCGCTCAGGTAGATAAAAAGGATGTTTCTCCTGCCCGCGAAGTTAACGCTAACTACAACGCTACCGCAGAAAGCTTACTTAACGGCAACAACGTTTCCGTTGGTGTGGACTCCCATCTTTATTTCGATAAAATGATAGACGACGCGGCAGGTAAGAACATTTACACTGCTACTCAGCTTGAAGCTATCAGAAACTACGTAAATAAAACCGTATACAACTACAACGTACAGGAAGCCGGCCAGCAGCCCGTAGAGCTTATTTACGTTCTCGTGCCTAACAGCACCACCATTTATCCCGACGTTGTTCCCGAAGGTACCTTTACCCCCGGCAGCACCACTGTATACAATCAGGTTCTTTCTACCCTTAACAGCACCATGGCTACTGTTGTAGATATGCGTGAGATCTTCCTTGCAGAGCTTGCAAACACCGAAAATATCCAAAAATACGGCGCACTCTACCGCGAAACCGATAGCGGCCTCGCAGATTACGGTGCATACCTTACCTATAAGGCTATTACCGATATCCTTCAAAAGAACTTCCCCTCTGCCGCAGGTAGAGGCTTGGAAGAGTTCACTTGGAAGGACGAAAACAGCAAGGGCGGCAATTTGGTAGAATACCGCGGTCTCGATAAAACCGTTATCACCGAAAATATCAAGCTTGCAACCCCCAACTTCTCTATGGCGTTGGGCGTAGATGCAAAGGGCAGCAGCGCTTTGACTTCGCTTCGTAAGTACGACAATATCAAGAATAAAGAATACAGCTTCTTCGAAACCGTAAACGCTAACGATAACGTTAACGGCATCGCAGAGCGTTGGATTATCGATACCCAGCGTGCAGATGCAAATCTTCCCAACGGTATCATCTACCGCGATAACAGCGCCCTTCCTTATTCCGATATTCTCGCAGAACGCTTCAACAAGTGCGTGCTCGCGCTTTCCGGCGATTACAATATCGATATTTCTCAGGCAAGTCAGTATAAAGCAGAAGGCAAAAACGTTGTAGATTACATCGTTGTTATCGTATCCGAAGAAAATATGGATACCGCTTTCCGCGCAGCGTTCAACTAATAACAAAAGTCGGCATTTCGGTGCCGACTTTTTCTTATAATTTCTTGCAAATATCCCTTTATTTCGTTGACATTTCGGCGTGTAAATGTTATAATACTATTAAGTATAAATATAATTAAATTAATAAGAGAGTACATTGCTATGTATCGTCATTTTATAAAACGGCTTCTTGATTTTATTTTAGCATTTTTGGCACTTCTTTTGCTGTCTATCCCCATGCTTTTGGTGGCTATTATTGTTAAATTAACGTCCAAAGGGCCGGTTTTCTTTTGGCAAAAACGCGTAGGGCTACATAAAAAGACCTTTAGAATGCCAAAGTTCCGCAGTATGTATACCGAAACCCCTTCCGATATGCCTACCCATTTATTGCAGGACCCTGCAAAGTGGATAACTCCCGTGGGTAAATTCTTGCGTAAAACCTCTTTGGACGAGCTTCCTCAGCTTTTGGTTATCCTTACCGGCAAAATGAGCTTTATCGGTCCCCGTCCCGCCTTGTGGAATCAGGACGATTTGGTTGCCGAAAGAGAAAAGTACGGCGCCAACGACGTTCGCCCCGGCTTAACCGGTTGGGCGCAAATCAACGGTAGGGACGAACTTCCCATTCCCGTTAAAGCAAAGCTCGATGGCGAATATGTGGAAAAAATTGGCTTTATAATGGATATCAAGTGCTTCTTTGGCACCTTCGTTGCAGTGTTCTCTGCAAAGGGTGTTGTAGAGGGCGGCACAGGTACCATAGAAAAGGAATCCAAAACCAATGAAGAAGAATAAATTTCTTATAATAACCAACCATTCCTATATGCTGTGGCAGTTCCGCCGCGAGCTTATCGAGGAATTGCTAAAGCAGGGCGAGGTTGTAATATCCGTCCCCTTCGGCGACCATATAGAGGATTTTAAAGCCCTTGGCTGCCGTATGATAGATACCCCCGTCGACCGCAGGGGAATTAACCCCGTTAAGGATCTGGGCTTGTACCGCAAATACAAAAAACTGCTTAAGGCAGAACAGCCCACAATGGTTATAACCTATTCCATAAAGCCTAACGTTTACGGCGGCTATGCCTGCCGCAGGCTAAAAATCCCCTATTGCGTAAACGTGCAGGGCTTGGGCACCGCCTTCCAGAAAAAGGGCCTTGCCACCCTTGTAAAGTTTATGTATAAAACCGCGTTAAAGAAAAGCAAGGTAACCTTCTTCGAAAATCAGGGCAATGCCAATTTGTTTATAGAACGTAAAATTATAAAGCCCGATAACGTTTGCCTTCTTCCCGGCGCAGGCGTTAATCTAAACCGTTACGAGCTTACACCTTATCCCAATAACGATAAATTGCATTTCTTGTACCTCGGTAGAATAATGCGTGAAAAGGGAATGGACGAGCTTTTTGCCGCCGCCCGCACCCTAAAACAGCAAAAAGTAGATTTCGTGCTGGATTTGGTGGGCTTCTTCGAGGACGAATATAAAGAAACCGTAGAACAGCTTGTTGCCGACGGCATCGCAGTGTTCCACGGCTTCCAACAAAACCCCGTACCGTTTTATCAGCAATCCGATTGCGTGGTTCTTCCTTCCTATCACGAGGGTATGAGCAACGTTCTGCTGGAAGCTTCCGCAATAGGCAGACCTGTTATCACAAGCGATATATACGGTTGCCGCGAGGCAGTCATAAACAACGAAAGCGGCTTGCTTTGCACGGTAAAAAGCAGTGACTGCCTAACCGAAGCAATGCTTAAGTTCGCCTCGCTTTCAAAAGAACAACGCGCCGCAATGGGCAAAACCGCAAGAACCCATATGGAATCCACCTTCGAAAAATCCAAGGTAGTAGAAAAAACCGTAAAGGAAATTCAAAAGTAAGGTACTTATGGCAAAAATAAGCATCATAATGGGCATATACAATTGCGCAAGCACCCTGCCCGAGGCAATAGATTGCATACTTGCCCAAACCGTAACCGATTGGGAGCTTATAATGTGCGACGACGGCTCAAAGGATAATACCTTTGCCGTTGCAAAGGAATATGCCGACCGTTATCCCGATAAAATAAAATTATTGCGGAACGAGCAAAACTTAGGGTTAAATGCTACCCTTAACAAGTGTTTATCCGTTGCCGAAAGTGAATATATCGCCCGTATGGATGGCGACGACATATGCACCCCCGATAGGTTCGAAAAAGAACTTGCTGTGTTAGAATCCGACGAATCCTTGGCGGTTGTAAGCTGTGATATGGAGTTTTTTGACGAAACGGGCAAATGGGGCTATATCAGCCACCCCGACGTTCCTACCAAAAAGGATTTTCTTCACGGCTCGCCCTTTTGCCACGCCCCCTGTATAATGCGAAAAAACGTTTTGGATAAGGTTGGCGGCTACTGTGTAGATAAAAAGCTGTTGCGGGTAGAGGATTATCACCTTTGGATGAAGATATATGCCGCAGGCTATGTGGGCAAAAATATCCACCTGCCGCTTTATTCTATGCGCGATGACCGAAATGCGTATTCCAGACGTCGTTTTAAGTACCGCCTTAACGAATCCTACGTAAAACGCCAATGCGTGAAAAAATTAGGTCTTCCCAAAATCGGATATATCCATGCGTTGCGTCCTATTTTGGTGGGCTTGCTGCCGTCGTTTGTATATAATAAGCTTCATAAAAGGAATTTGAAAGGCGAACAGTAATGAAGAAAATCCTGTTTCTTATTCACGATCTTGGCCATGGCGGCGCCGAAAAGGTGCTTGTCAACCTTGTGAATAATATGGACCCGAAACAATTCGATATAACTGTTATGTCGCTTTTTGGAGGCGGAGTTAACGAGCAGTTCTTAAAGGAG
>JAFYOG010000011.1 GCA_017560285.1 Clostridia bacterium | reverse complement strand
CGCCACGATGATATATATTTTTATATCCGAGAACAGCTCTTTTATTGGGTAAGCCGATAATGTCATACCCGTAAGAACCATACTTATGGGGGCAACACAGCCGGATGCGTTGGAAAGCACGTTGCCAACGGTGGCGGGGATGTGCAAGCCGGTTAAGCCCACGATTATGCCCAAAACAATCGCCGCGTTAAGGGGGTTAATAAGCTTTTTTAAAGAATTGCCCGCACCCGTAAGCATTGCATAACCAAAGGTGTAGGTGTATATAGCAAAGGGGATGCAGAACAAAATAAGGTCGGTTAAGCCGCTTTCGCCGTAAATCCACTCTGCCAAGGCGTAGCCCATATAGGCATAGTTGGCAAGGGTTAGGGAATAACGGAACACCTTGCGCTCGTAGCCGTGCTTGCTTACTGCGTGGGCAACAAGCTTCGAAACAAGCACTATTCCAAGCAAAAAGGCAACGGAAATAAAAAGGGTTTTATAGTTGTTTGTAATATAATCTACGGTAAAGTTTTTTGCAAAGGTGTTAAAAACCTTTGCGGGCAAAAACAAATTAACAAGCAAAAACGAAAGCAACCCCGTGTGGGAAATTTGCTCTTTTTTTAGCTTGCCGAACAGCCAACCCAAAAATATAAATATATACAGCACAAAAAGCTGTTTAATAATTATCCACAGCATACCGTTGCCACCTTTCGGTAGGTATTTTATCACATATTGTTGGGAATTGCAATTTAAAAAACAAAAAAGGCAGCATAAACTGCCTTTTTATATGTTATTCTGCTTCTACAACGGTTACGTTGGCAACGGGGATACCTGCTTGGTCGTAGACTATATCGGTTATTTGGGTTAGCACCGTGGGGGTTAAATCGGATTTGTTTACTATTACCGAGCAATTATTGCCGCTTATTACCGCCACGCATTGGGAAATCCCCTTTGCCTCGATAAGGGTTTCGATATTTGCCTCTATGCTCATATCCTCGGCTATGGCGGCGATAGAGGAAAGGGCTTCCTCTTTTGCATCGGGCATTGCATCGGGGTTTTCGGCAATTTGGCGCAGTACCTCCAATGCGGAATCACGCACTTGGGTTCGGTTTAATATTGCCATTGCAAAAAAGTCCTCGCCGTTAAGCTCTTGGTTAACGTTGGAATCGGCACTTTGGTCGCCGCTTTCGGTGCTGCTTTGGTTGTTTTCTTGGCTTTGGTCGCTTTCGTTTGCAGATGCATCCACAAGAATAGTGTTGCCAAGAACGCGGTTTTCGCCGGATTCGTTACCTGCGGTTATATCCATATTTTCGTTTACAAGACTGCTTACAAGCACCGCCACGCACACCAAAACAAGACAGCCTACGGTTATAAAGGCTTTTGTGGCTACAAGCTCCTTCCACTTAATATGGGTAACCTTTTCTTTTAGCTTTAAGAATTTTTGTTTAATTTCCATAGTTTCCTCCGTTTATGTTGTTATGTTTGAACGCTTATGCGGTTGCTTGGAATGCTGTACAGTGCGCAAACAAGCTCTATTATTTTATATTGGGTTTGGTAATCTGCCTTTGGGCAAACCACCGCCACACCCGCAACCTTGGGCATTGTTTCCTGAATAAGAATGGGGGATTCGCCGTTGCCGTCGGCGGCAAGCACCACCGTTTTGTCGGTTTCTTTATTATCGCCCTGTTGGTTTACGTGCTGGTCGGTGGCATAAATATAGCTGTACCCCTTTTCCAGGGTGATAAACACGCTGCAATCCTTTACGGCGGGCAGGTCTTTTATCAGCCGTTCGGTCTTTTGCTCTAATTGGGCGCAATATTCCTGGGAGGTAAACAGAATTTTAGGCTCCGATTCCTGCGTTTTCGTGCTGTTTTGGGGCATTGCAAGCAACAGCGCGCCGGCGGTTATACCCAAAATTACAAAGCCCGCACCCTTTGTTTTTAACAGCCGTTTTATATCGAAGTTAATTTTCAATAACCTTTACCTCTCCGCCCAAAAGTGTTGTTAAGTACCCTTGTATTTTAGTTGCTTTTTCGCTGTTTTTGGGAATATAAACGGTTATGCTTGTTACAGTTGGGTCTTCCCGTTCCCAATCTATACTTATGCTTACGGCAGTTGGATTTATTCCAAACTTTGCCAAAACCTCTTGGCTTATGTAGCTTTCGGTTTTCTCTGCGGCAATTTCTTCGGCGGTTTTTTCGAGCATATTTTGCTCGAATGCGGATTGCAGGTGGGAATCGATGGCGAAATCGGATTTGTTTATATGCCTTAAGGGCAATATCATTACCGAAACGCTTATAAGGGCGGCGATATATTTTATATATTTTTCGAACCCGCCGCCGCACAGCATAATGCACACCGTACCGCAAACCGAGGTTGCCAAAAGGGCATAGAAATAGCCTGTCATACCTGCACCCCCACCTTTACAAACACCGCCAAGCCGATAATGCAAACACAGCCCGCGCCGATTGTTAACGCCAAAAGTATGCTTATAATTCCGCTTAGGTCGTATAGCAAGACCGATTCCCGTTCGCACCCCAAGCTTTTTGCCGCCGCGGCGGAAAAGCTAAAAACAAGCTTATAAAGCAGGGTTAAAATTACCATAGGCAATACCGCAGAAAGCACCAGCACCACCCCTGCCGTGCCCACGGTGCCCTTTATTACCGAAACCGATGCCGCCACCGTGCGGGATGCATCGCCCAGAACACCGCCGATTATGGGGATAAAGCTTCCCGAGGCAAAGCGCACGCTTCGGGCGACGAAGTTATCGCTTGCGGCGGCAACGGTGGTTTGAAAATACAGCAGAAAGGATAAAAGCGTAAAGGCAAAGCCCAAAAGAGTGGTGGCGGTGGTTTTTACAAGGTTGGTTACCGCCGAAAGGTTTATTCCGTTGGGCAACGCACCCGTTAAGGCAAGTGCAAAGCAGATTTGCAAAAGCGGCAGCAGCACCTTTGTGCAGATAAGCGAAAGTATGGAAAGAAACACGCTTAACCCCGAAACCGACGTTGCCCCCGCCGCCACGCTTCCCCCATAGGAATACAGCGCCGCCATGGTGGGCAAAAGGCTTGCCATGGTTAGCGAAACCGTTTCCATTGCCGCTTTTACAAGCACAAAAAGGTTATAAAGCACCGAATATGCCGTTGCCGAAAGCACCAAAACCGATATAAACCCCACCGCTGTATCGAGGGCTTGGCTGTTATCGAACTTTAGCGCGTGCATTACACAGCAAAGTATAAGCATACACAAAATAAGCCCTGCAGATTTGGTTACGGCAGGCAAATTCCCTTTTAAGCTTTGGATTATTATCTGCCATACCTTTTGAAAAAGGTTTACCCTTTTTTCGCCGTTTAGCTCTTTGTTATTAAGATGCTCGGCTTCTATTTGGCTTGCCCCCGTGGAATGGGCTATATCCTGTGTGGTTTTATCGGTATAGGCGTAAGCCCTTGGGGCAAAAAAGCAGATAAAGCAAACCGCAAGGGCGCAAGCCGCCAAAATCCTTTTCATTTAAAGCATATCCTTTGCCATACTTAATATTCCGCCCAAAAGGGGCAGGCTTAACAGCAATATCCCCGCCTTGCCCGCTAATTCCAGCTTAGAAGCAAGGCTGTTTTCGCCGCAATCGCGGCAGATTTCCGCCCCCGCCTTGCAGCACAGCGATATTGCCACCGCCTTTAGCATTATTCCGAAATAAGCGCCTATACCGCTTTCGGCAGAGGTTTTTCTTACAAAATCCAAAAAGGGGGTTATTCCGTTAATTATATAGACCAGAATTACCACCCCTGCCACCGCAGATGCGATATTGGCCATAAGGGGGCTTATGCCCTTTAGCACCGAAATTATCACCGCCGCGGTTACCGCAAGGGCGCAAGCGGAAAAGGCGTTCACAGCCCGAATGCGCTTTTAAGCGCCGAAAACAAACCGCTTATTTCGTTTACAAGCATAAGCATGGCGATAATTACACCCGCCACGGTTACGAAGGTTGCCTGCTCGTCCCTGCCGTTTTTTTGCAATATTTGGCAGGCGACCCCCACAATAAGCCCTATTCCCGCAATTTTTAAAATTAAGGATATTCCCATTTTTTTACCTTTCTATATAAGTAATATAGATATTACCGCCCCTATAAGCAAGGCGGTGGTGCGTACCCCTTTTTGCCTTTTGGGCAACGAGGAAGCAATATTTTTTTGTTGGCTTTTTAGGCTGTTTATGCAAAGGGATATTCTTTTTTGCTGTTCCTCTAAGGGCAAATCCCCCAAGCTTTCCCCCAACAGCAAAAGCTCTTTTTTTACGGCTTGGCTTAAGGGCAAAAGCTCGGTTGCGCTTTGCCACAGCGAATTTATTTGGGCGGGGCTTGACCTTAGCATAGGCAAAAATCCAACCGATTCCAGATATGGCTGTGCACAATCGCAAAACAGCTGATAAAGGGGTGTTTTTAGGCTTTCTATGCGGGTTTGCATATAATCTAAAAGCTCTAAAACACCGTCGATGGCATAAAGCTCTTCGGCAAAGGAGCGGGCTATAATAATGCCCCCGAAATAAGCCCCCGCGGTTAAAAGCAAGGCTCCCAAAAGGCTCATAAAAGCGACCTCGTTGGGGCAATTTGGCAGGTATAGCCTTGGTTATAGCCCAAAATTACGCACAGCGGGAATATGCCGGATTCCAGCATCAGCCCCATTCTGCCCCGTTTTAAAAGCTGTTTCGGGTGGGTGCAGTGCGCCGAAGCGATAAAGGTTACACCCGTGTTTTGCGATTCTAACACCGAAAGGCACTCGTTAGGGGAAATTTCGTCGCAGATAATTATTTGGGGCGCCATGGTGCGGGTTAAAAGGGTTATTGCATCTGCCTTGGGCGCGTTGGCGACGTAATCTATTATCCCGTTTTTGGGTAAAGCGGCGGCAAGCTCTTGCCGTTCGTCGGCAAGGGCTATTCTTAAGGGTTCTATAACCCTGCCAACCGAAAGCAAATAGGCAATACTGCGCAAAAAGCTTGTTTTCCCAAGCCCCGGCGGGGCGCAAACAAGGGTGCCCGCAACGCCGTGCTTTTGGTAATGCTCTGCCAAGGGCAACGCTATATCGGGCAAAAAACGGTGCAGGCGCAGGTTTACAGAGCTTATATCCGCAAACCCCGCTATATTGCCGTTTTTTAACACCGCGGTACCGCATACCCCTGCTCGGCCCCCTTCGGCAAGGGGAATATAGCCTTGGGCGATATATTCCTCGTAGCTGTAAAGCGACCCTTGGGTTAGCCTGCGCAGGCATTCGGCAAGCTCCTCTTTGGTGGTGCAGATGCCGCGGTTTATTCTGCAAGCACTGCCGTTTTGGGTTATAAACATATTTTTGCCCTCGGCGGTAAGCGATAAGGGCATATTTGCCCGCAATCTTATTTCGGTTAGGCTTTCTATGCACCGGGGCGGAAGCCCGTTTATTGCTTTGGAAATGCGCATAGGCAGATATTTAAAAATTATTTCCGTTGCAGAGTTAAGCATTTTTACCTCTTAACCTAAGAATATTTGTTTTAAACCGATTATAGGCAAGCAAAACCATAAGCAGCCCGAACACGCCCAGGTATATAGCCGTGCCCGCAATGCAGGATGCGGTGTCGCTGTTAAAATCTAACGCATTTAACGCCGTTACGGCGGTAATTCCGCCTATTATTGCCGAAATTAACGGCAACAGAATATCGGTATAAACCCTTGGCTTTACACCGGTTGCCTTATATAACCTTCGGCGGCACAAAAAATAGGTAAAGCTGTTTGATATTACCAACAGCCACAAATATCCGTTATCGCCTGTTTTAGATACGAAAAACAGTATTAAAACCACCCTAAGGACCGAATTATACACCGAAAACTTTAGGGTTTGAACCTGTTCGCCGATGGCTTTAAGCATTCCGTCGGAAACGGTTTCCGCATACATAAAAGGGGTTACAAGAGCAAGTATTCTTATTGCGTATGCAGTGTTTTCGTTGGGGTAAAAGGCGTTGCCGATTTGGCTTGGCAAAAAGAAGAACAAGCCCCCCACCGCCACCGAGATTACCGAAACCAATGACATTAGCGAGGATATTTTTGCAAAAAGCGGTTTGCGGTCGGGCAAAAGATTTAATCGGCTTATTTCGGGGGTACATACCGAAACAAGGCTTGCCAAAAAGGCAAAGGGGAAGAACAGCACGGGAACCACCATTCCCCTTATCATTCCGAACCGCGATAAAGCATAGGACCTATCGCCGGAATAGCTTTCGAACACGAAGGGAATAAGCAGGGTTTCGGCGGTGTGCAGAACGCTTGTAACGTAAACCGAAAGCGATATGGGGGCGGTAACGCTTATAAGCGACCGCATACTGTCTTTTTTGCTTTCGGTGGGAATATCGGTTTGCTTTTGCTTGCGGCTTGGCAGATATTTAAACAGGAACAGATAAGTGAAGGAGCACATCTCGGAAATTGTAACCCCTGCCACTATGCCTGTGCAAAGTGCGCCTATATCACTTGTGTTTACCAAAAACACGTTTAGAAACAGCGCAATAACCGCGATTTTTACTATTTGCTCGAACAGCGATGCCGATGCCGTTACAATAGCTTTTAGCTTTGCAATAAACCAACCCTTTAGGCAGGCGGCAAGCGCCATAAAGGGCATACTTAACGCCAAAATACGCAAGGGCGCGGCACAACGGGCATCGCCAAGGAACCGCACCGCGAAAGTATCGGCAAGCACAAGCATTAACACCGTGGCAACTGCGCTTATTACCGAGCTTGAGATAAAGGAATTTCTAAACAGCAATCTTGCATCGCCGCCGCTTCGTTGGTCCTTTTCGGCAATAAGTCGGGAAACCGAAACCGTAAACCCTGCGGTGGCAAAGGTAGAAAACATTGTATAAACGCTTAGAATAAGCTGATAAAGCCCCATACCCTCGCTGCCGATACGGCTTGCCATAAACAGCCGCAAAAACACGCCTAACAGCTTGTTTACCAACGAAAGAACCGTCATCCACGCGGCGGATTTTAATATAATATTCGCTTTTGATTTTATAAACATCACCACTTTTTTGTTTTATGTTTATGCACATTGGCATAAAAAAAGAACCCCTTTGGGAAGGGCAAAAAAGCAAAAAAAGAAATGCGCCTCGTCTGCGCATTTCTTTTTTTAATTTAAGAAAGGAAACTTAATTTATATTGAAGAAGTGAAATAATCAGTTTTCGGAAACAACGTCGAACTTGTAGCCAACGCCCCAAATGGTTTTTAGACTCCATTTTTCAGAGGCGCCCTCTAACTTTTCTCTAAGGCGTTTAATGTGAACGTCTACGGTACGGCTGTCGCCAAGGTAATCGAAGCCCCAAACCTTATCTAACAATTGGTCGCGGGTGAAAACGCGGTTATAGTTAGATGCAAGGAAATAAAGAAGGTCTAATTCCTTGGGGGGAAGATCAACAACCTTGCCACAAACCTTAAGCTCGTACTTTTGGCGGGAAATTTCTAAGTTGTCGAACTTTATAAGCTCGCCGTCGTGGGTATCGTTCTTTGCATAGCGGCGAAGAACAGCCTTAATGCGGGCAAAAACTTCCTTCATATCTAAGGGTTTTACGATATAATCGTCTGCACCAAGCTCTAAGCCCAAAACTTTATCGATGGTTTCGCCCTTGGCGCTTATCATAATTATAGGCTTGGAGGATTGCTCGCGTATTTCGCGGCAGATTTGCCAACCGTCCTTTTGAGGAAGCATAATATCAAGCAGAACCATATCGGGTTCGTACATTCTAAAAGCGGTAACGCCCTCTGCGCCGTCGTTGGCGGTGCGAACCTCGTAACCCTCTTTTTCTAAATACATTTGAAGAAGGTCGCAAATATTAACGTCGTCGTCAATTACAAGAATTTTAGTTGCCACAGTTTGGGGTAACTCCTTTTATTTAACAAATAGGTTTTTAACACAAATTCACTTTACAACCCTATAATAACACCGAAAAACCCATTTGTCAAGGGATTTTTTATTTTATATTATAAACTTTTGTTTAACTTTTTATGCGTAAAAATATTACACAAAATTATATATTGCATATTTAGGAAGAATGTATTATACTGTTGATTGGTCTTATTGTGAAATGTTAAGGAGATTTTATATATGAAATTAGGTATAGTAGGCTTGCCCAACGTGGGCAAAAGCACACTTTTTAACGCATTAACCAAGGCAGGGGCAGAAAGCGCAAACTATGCGTTCTGTACTATCGACCCCAACGTGGGTGTGGTTCCCGTGCCTGACGAAAGATTAGATAATCTTGCAAAGCTTTACAACCCCAAAAAGCTTACTCGCGCTACCGTAGAGTTTGTTGACATTGCGGGCTTGGTTAAGGGCGCATCCCAAGGCGAGGGCTTGGGCAACAAGTTTCTTTCCCACATCCGCGAGGTTGACGCCATCGTTCACGTTGTGCGTTGCTTCGGCGGCAGTAAGATTATTCACGTTGAAGATTCGGTTGACCCTGTTCGCGACGTGGAAACCATTAACACCGAGCTTATTTTATCGGATATAGAAATGCTGGAAAGACAAATAGATAAGCTTACAAAGCAAGGCAAGGGCGATAAGAGTGCGCTTGTTGATGCAGAGGTTTTAAAGCGCGTTTGCGCCGAGCTTACCAAGGGTATTTCCGCCCGCAACGTTCCCCTTGACGAAAGCGAGGCAGAATTGCTCAAAACCGTTCCCCTGCTTTCTGCAAAGCCTATTATTTATTGCGCCAACGTTTCGGAGGACGATTTAACCAAGGACCCCGAGGAAAACCCATATTACGTAGCGTTGAAGAACCACATTGTGGGCGAGGATGCGGAAATTATTGCAGTTTGCGCCGAAACCGAGGCGGCATTGGGCGACCTTGACGAGGAAGAACAGCAGGCGTATCTTGAAGATTTGGGTGTTTCCGAAACAGGCTTGGATAAGCTTATTAAAGCATCCTATGCTTTGTTGGGCTTAATTTCCTTCCTTACCGCAGGCGAGCCCGAGGTTCGCGCTTGGACTATTAAAAAGGGCACCAAGGCACCCGGTGCGGCAGGTAAAATTCACTCTGATTTCGAGCGTGGATTTATTCGCGCCGAGGTTGTTTCCTACGATAACCTTATAGAAAAGGGCTCGTTAACCGCTTGCAAAGAGGCAGGCTTGGTTCGCAGCGAGGGCAAGGAATACGTTATGAACGACGGCGACGTTGTTCTGTTTAGATTTAACGTTTAAT
>JAFYOG010000077.1 GCA_017560285.1 Clostridia bacterium | reverse complement strand
TGTGAAACGGTATCAAAAATACCCATTAAATCAATTTCATCACCGAAAAAGTCAATTCTTACAGGATATTGATAATTTGGCGTAAAAACGTCAACAATACCACCGCGTACGGAAAACTGCCCAACACCTTCAACTATTTCTGTTCGGGAATAACCCATTTGTTCCAATAGACGGCATAATTCCGTCTGGGAAGCAGTACCGCCATAGCTTAGATTAATACAGTAAGAATCAAATACCTTGGTCGGCATTACATACTGCATTAAGGCATCGGGAACAGTAACAACTATATCGTAATCGTTATTTTTTACAGCGTATTGAACCGAAAGTCGTTCGTGCTCCCATTCTCTGGAATATGCATTTACGTTCTCAAATACAAAATCTCTTGAAGGATAATACAAAACCTTATTGAAAAACATTCTTAAATGCTCTGCAATAGCCTGTGCTTCCTTTTCCTCGGAAACAAGTATTACACCTTTTTTGTTTAGGTCTTTTAAGGCGGCTGCAACGAAAAAAGGGCGCGAAGAATCGCACATACCGTAAACAACGGTGGGTATGTGTCCTTCCTCGAACCCTTTAATAAAAGAGCGGTATTCGTTATCAAGCGAAAATTGCTTTAATAGGTTATCCATTAGTCCTCGTCAAGCGTTTTTCCTACGGGATTATTTATCGACATAGCACGTTCGATACCATAATTCATTATATCCTTTATGGCGCCGTACATATCATAAAATCGTTTTTTTATCAGCTCATATTCATCGTTAGGAAATTTAGAAAGCACGTGAGACGATAATTCCCAACCCTCGGGCTTTTTACCAACACCTATTTTCACATGAATAAACTCGTTAGTTCCGATATGTTCAATAATAGATTTAATACCGTTATGGCCGCCTGCACTACCGCCGAATTTTAATTTAAAACAGCCTACGGGCAAGGTAATGTCATCGTGCAAAACAATTAATTTTGCAGGTTTTAATTTATAATAGCGCAAAATATCCTGCACAGCCATACCTGAATTATTCATATATGTTTGAGGTTTTACCATGTACACAACATTATTATTTAACACACACTTATCGACCAAAGAATAATGTAATTTACGCTTACAGCCGCGGTTTGTATCGGTTTGTGCCTGTAAATAATCTATAAACTTAAAGCCTATATTGTGTCTTGTGTATTCGTAACAATCTCCGGGGTTACCCAGTCCTACAATCACATAATCTAGATATTCTCCGGGATTTACACCAAACAACGCCATATTACTACTCCTAAAAACGTATATAACTAAAGATAGATTTTACACAAAAAAGTTTATTTGTCAAGATAAACAAACGCTTAAAACTATTGACAAATACAAATATTTTATTATAATAAATAGGTATAAATTATTAACGGAGGATTAACAATGTCCAAAAAGTACGTATATCTCTTTTCCGAAGGCAATGGCACGATGAGAGAACTTCTCGGCGGCAAGGGCGCAAACTTGGCCGAGATGACTAACCTTGGTCTTCCTGTACCTCAGGGCTTCACTATCACTACCGAAGCCTGCACCCAGTACTACGAAGACGGCAAAATTATTAATGATGAAATTGTTGCTCAGATAGTTGAGCATGTAGCAAAAATGGAAGAAATTACCGGCAAAAAGTTCGGCGATAAAGAAAACCCCTTGTTGGTTTCTGTTCGTTCCGGCGCAAGAGCTTCTATGCCCGGTATGATGGATACTATTCTTAACCTTGGTTTGAACGAAGAGGTTGTAGAAACCTTGGCTGTTAAATCCGGCAACCCCCGTTGGGCTTGGGACTGCTACAGACGCTTTATTCAGATGTTCTCCGACGTTGTTATGGAAGTCGGCAAGAAGTATTTTGAAGAGCTTATCGACAAAATGAAGGAAGAAAAGGGCGTTTCTCAGGATATCGACCTTACCGCCGAAGACCTTAAGGAACTTGCTAACCAGTTCAAGGAAGAATATAAGGCTAAAATCGGTAACGACTTCCCCACCGACCCCAAAGTTCAGCTTATGGAAGCTATCAAGGCTGTATTCCGTTCTTGGGATAACCCCAGAGCTAACGTATACCGTCGCGATAACGATATTCCTTATTCTTGGGGTACCGCTGTAAACGTACAGTCCATGGTATTTGGTAATATGGGTAATACCTCCGGTACCGGTGTTGCATTTACCCGTGATCCTGCTACCGGCGAAAAGAAGCTTATGGGCGAATTCCTTATGAACGCACAGGGCGAAGACGTTGTTGCCGGTGTTCGTACTCCTCAGGAAATCGATCAGCTTAAGGAAGTAATGCCCGAAGTATACGATAAATTTATCGAAATCTGCAGCATTCTCGAAAACCATTACAGAGATATGCAGGATATGGAATTTACCATTGAAGACAGAAAGCTGTTTATGCTTCAGACCAGAAACGGCAAGAGAACCGCAAAAGCAGCTCTTAAGGTTGCTTGCGACCTTGTAGATGAAGGTATGATCGACGAAGCTCGCGCTGTTGCTATGATCGACCCCAGAAACCTCGATACCCTTCTCCACCCCCAATTCGATGCAAAGGTATTAAAGTCTGTTGCCCCCGTAGGCAGAGCGTTGGGCGCATCTCCCGGAGCTGCTTGCGGTAAGATCGTTCTTACTGCAGACGATGCAAAGGAATGGGCTGACCGTGGCGAAAAGGTTATTCTTGTTCGTTTAGAGACTTCCCCCGAAGATATCGAAGGTATGAAGGCTGCACAGGGTATTCTTACCGTACGCGGCGGCAGAACCTCCCACGCGGCGGTTGTTGCAAGAGGTATGGGTAAGTGCTGTGTTTCCGGCTGCGGCGATATTAAAATGGACGAAGCTAACAAGAAGTTTGTTCTTGGCGGCAAAGAATATAACGAAGGCGATATAATCTCTATTGACGGTTCCACCGGTTGCATTTACGATGGTGCTATCCCCACCGTTGATGCTGCTATCGAAGGCGAATTCGAAAGAATTATGAACTGGGCTGATAAGTTCCGCACAATGAAGGTTCGTACTAATGCCGATACACCTAACGATGCTAAAAAAGCTCGTCAGTTGGGTGCAGACGGTATCGGCTTGTGCCGTACCGAGCATATGTTCTTCGAAGCTGACAGAATTGCCGCATTCCGCGAAATGATCTGCTCTGATACCGTTGAAGAACGCGAAGCCGCATTGGAAAAGATTCTTCCCATGCAGCAGAACGATTTCGAAGCTCTTTACGTAGCTTTGGAAGGTAACCCCGTTACCATTCGTTTCCTTGATCCCCCCTTGCACGAATTTGTTCCCACCGAAGAAGCTGATATCGAAAAGCTTGCAGAAGCACAGGGCAAAACTGTTAAGCAGATTAAGGATATTATCAATTCCTTGCACGAGTTTAACCCCATGATGGGCCACAGAGGCTGCCGTTTGTCTGTTACCTACCCCGAAATTGCAAAGATGCAGACCAAAGCTGTTATCCGTGCAGCTATTAACGTACAGAAGGCACACCCCGATTGGACTGTTAAGCCCGAAATTATGATTCCTCTTGTTGGCGATAACAAGGAATTTAAGTTCGTAAAGAATATTGTAGTTGAAACTGCAAATGCAGAAATTGCAAACGCAAATTCCAGCCTTGTTTACGAAGTTGGTACCATGATCGAAATCCCCAGAGCATGCCTTACTGCAGACGAAATCGCCGCAGAAGCTGATTTCTTCTGCTTTGGTACAAACGACCTTACCCAGATGACCTACGGCTTCTCCCGTGATGATGCAGGTAAGTTCCTTGATGCATATTTGGATGCTAAGATCTTCGAAAACGATCCTTTTGTAAAGCTTGATCAAAACGGCGTTGGTAAGCTTATGGAAACTACCATCAAGCTTGGTAAGCCCGTTAACGATAAGTTACACATTGGTATCTGCGGCGAACACGGCGGCGACCCCGTTTCTATTGAATTCTGCAATAAGATCGGTCTTGATTACGTTTCTTGTTCTCCCTTCAGAGTACCTGTTGCGCGCCTTGCTGCTGCTCAGGCTGCAATCAAAGAATCTAAGTAATTAGATTTATTAAGCAAAAAATCCCTCTGCTGAGAAATCGGCAGAGGGATTTTTGTATATTCTATTGAATTTCCTTTGCCAATCGTTATAATAAAATATAGAGGTGATTTTATGAAAAAACTATTTATTTGCTGCGTCCTGTTTTGCTTTTTATGTGGATGCTCATCAACCCCAAGCAGTTTAGAAGAGTTTCAAAAAACAGAGGCTTATGATGTAGGCTACGAAAAAGGATACGAAGATGGTATTCTTCACGTTCTGTCCATCTTGCGTGAAAACGCTAATGATTGGGATAGATATATGAAAATTGAAGATGTCGAAAGCAGCATACGCATCTATTATGATGAGTCTTCCGCAGATGTTGACGAGGCAAGAGATGCTATCATTTATCACCCTGATTTTGAACATTATACTCTTAAAGAGATGCTGGAAGAATTAATTATTGAAAACATCGATTAATAATAAGGTACTTTTATGCGAAGAATTGTTATTTTATTATTTAACTTTATTCTAACAATGTCTTTATTTTCTACTGTCGCATATGCCCATCCTGGGAAAACCGATGGTAATGGTGGTCATTTTGATAGAGATAATGGTGAATACCACTATCATCACGGATATCCCGCTCATAGCCACACAAATGGAGAATGTCCATACGACTTTGATGACAAAACAAACCATACCCCCAATAATAGCAATTCACACAATTCTAACGATAACAAAACATTAGATTCCTCGAATAACTCCAACAACAAAGACGATCCAACTGAACCACAGAAAACACAATCAAAAACACCTATTTGGAAAAACATAGTCGGAATATCTTTTGGTGCATTGATATGTTCACCTTTAATTCTTTCGATTTTGTTTTTTACGTATTATAGAATAATTTTACCCGTCGTCGAATGGGTGAAAAAGAGATTCAAATAAGTGATTGTATTTCCCTCTTTTGCTGATAGCAGGACAGGCTGCAATCAAAGAATCTAAGTAATTAGATTTATAAAGTAAAATTATCCGCCCGAAGAAATTCGGGCGGATTTTTCTATACCTGTTGCAAAGAAATTTGATTTTTGTTATAATAGTTTTAAGAGGTGAGAAAATGATTTATACTCCTATGACGAAGAAAGCATTAAAATTGTGTTTTGAAGCCCACAAGGAGCAAATTGATAAAAGCGGTATGCCTTATGTGTTTCATCCATTTCATCTGGCAGAACAAATGAATACAGAAGAAACAACGATTGTTGCATTGTTGCACGATTTGGTTGAGGATACCGATTATACGATTGAGGCTCTTGTAAATATGGGTTTTGACAAATCTATTACGGATGCCATTGCCTTAATGACGCATGCCGACAATGTGGCGTATATGGATTATGTCCGTGCAATTAAGGACAATCCGATTGCAAAAGCGGTTAAGCTGGCAGATTTAAAACACAACTCCGACTTAACAAGACTGGATACCATTGACGAAAAAGCGTTAAGCAGGAGAGAAAAATACCTAAAAGCAATCGCCATTTTGCAAGAATAACTTTCCCACTTTTGCGGTCTGCAACCCAGGCTGCAATCAAGGAATCTAAGTAATTAGATTTATTTTGAAATCGGATAAAACCGAATATCGTCTTTAGGACAAATTTTCGCAGCCCCCATCAACGCGTTTGGTGGGGGGGCTGCTTTTTTCACTTTATTTAAAACTTT
>JAFYOG010000010.1 GCA_017560285.1 Clostridia bacterium | reverse complement strand
CCCTTGGAAGCTATGGCGCAGAACGTTGGGCGCGGTTACGTTTGCCCCGTTATGGATGCACGGCGCGACCAATTTTATACCGCGCTTTTTAAAGACGGAAAGCGCATTACCGAGGATGCGGCGTTAAGCACGGCGGAAATTCTTGAGCAAATTAAGGATTTGCCCGAGGTTATTATTTGCGGCGACGGCAGAGATAAGTTTATTTCGCTTTGCGAAAATGCAGAAAACCTATTCCCCGCCCCCGACACGGCTACCGACCAAAACGCGCTTTCGGTTGCGCTGTGCGGATACAGACTTTTTGCGGAAGGCAAGGCGGTTAACCCCGAAAGCTTGCAGCCCGTTTATTTGCGTATGCCCCAGGCGGAGAGAGAACGGTTGGAACGGGAAAAGGCCGACAAATAACCAAAGCTTTTAGATTATGCTGTTTTAGCAAAATCACATTTTGAATTCTACCCCCTCATCCACCGCTAAAGCGGTCCCCCTTCCCCCCGAGGGGAAGGCTTATTCAACCGTATGTCGCGGATTTTTACGGGATTTTATTATATTTGATTTTTTATTTTGAAAGGAAACATAAAACATGATAGCATTGGGTTGCGACCACGGCGGACTTGAAATTAAGAACGCCATTATTGAAGATTTGAAAAGCAAGGGCATTGAATATATTGACCTTGGCACCACCACTACCGATTCGGTAGATTACCCTGTTTATGCAAAGGCGGTTTGCGCAGAGGTTGTTAGCGGCAAGTGCGAAAAGGGCATTCTTTGCTGCGGCACCGGTATTGGTATGTCTATTGCCGCAAACAAGGTTAAGGGTATTCGCGCGGCGGTACTTTCGGACGCTTTTTCTGCAGAAATGACAAGAAAGCACAACAACAGCAACGTGCTTTGCCTTGGCGGAAGAGTTATTGACAGCACAAAGGCTGTTGAGCTTGCCAATATTTTTATTAACACCGAATTTGAAGGCGGCAGACACGAAAAACGCGTTGCGATGTTGGAAGATTAACTTCTATACCAAAATCAGAAAGCAGATTTTTGGGAAAAATGGCACCAGGGCTGTGTAAAGCGGGTTGCGATTTTAGAAAAACCCCCGAAAAATCAATATTTTTTGGCAAAAAGACCTTGACAGAGGGCTAAGGGATGTGATATAATGCCCTTACCTCTGTTGATTGGGGTCTTTTTTGTTGTGTAAAGATTTTCGATTTCCGTCGATACACGCAAGGATTTTCCCAACAAAATTCAGAGGGAGGTTACATTTTATATGGAGGTGCCGAAAAAATGGCGGGTAAAGAAAAAAGAGTCAGCGTTACTTTGGTTTGTACCGAATGCAAGCAAAGAAACTATGACACAGCCAAAAACAAACAGAATACCCCTGACCGTCTTGAGATGAAGAAGCATTGCCGCTTCTGTCGCAAGCACACTCTTCACAAGGAAAGCAAATAAGGAGGTCATTATGAATAAATTAATGAAGATCCTTATCGTTGCTCTTACCGTAATGTTGAGCTTATGCTTCGCAGTTAACGCGTTTGCAGCTACTCCTGACAGTGCTACCGCTGATCATTCTACACACGATCACGCTACCGCTGATGGTGGTGCAGGTAGCCCTTGGATTAGACTTATCTCTTTTGGTATTATTATTTTGATAATTGTTATTATCATCGTTCTTTCCAGAACTAATACCAAGCTCGGTTTGAGAATTAGAAAATTCTTTAAGGAATACGGTAGTGAAATTAAGAAGGTTTCTTGGTTCTCTAAGAAGGATACTCTTAAGGCTACCGGCGTAGTTCTTGTATTCCTTATCGGTGCAGCTATCGCTATAGGCGTGCTGGACTTCGGCTTTACGAAGCTTATTCAGCTTCTTGCCAAAATCTTTTAATTAAAAGGAACGGTTTATTATGAGTTTACCCCAGGAAAGCACACCGCTTTGGTATGTAGTTCATACCTATTCGGGTTATGAAAACAAGGTCGCACAAAACATCGAAAAGATAGTTGAAAACCGCGGGCTTGAAAACCTTATACTTGCGGTTAACGTACCTGTCGAAAAGGTTGTTGAAACCACCGAAAAGGGTGAAAAGGAAATCGAAAGAAAACTGTTTCCCAGTTACGTAATGGTTAAAATGGTTATGAATGATGAAACCTGGCATATTATTCGTAACACCACCGGCGTTACCGGCTTTGTCGGCCCCGGATCCCGCCCTGTTCCCCTTACCGATGATGAGGTGGAAAGAATGGGTGTTGAGGTTAAGACCATTGAAATTAAATTTGCAGTGGGCGACAGCGTTAAGATTATTGACGGTCCTCTTGCAGGTTTTATCGGTTTAGTAGAAGAAATTTCTGCCGACCTTAAGAAGGTTAAGGTTTCTGCTTCTTTATTTGGCAGAGAAACCAAGGTAGAGCTAAACAGCAACCAGGTTACTGCTTTAGACGCATAAAGCAACATTACTTCCCTGCCGTTATATTGCCATATTCGGTAGGTAAACGCGCGTTTGGCGCACAAATAAGTGGGAGGGACAAGGTTCCCGAATTTATCACCACAATGGAGGTATTATTAGCATGGCAAAGAAAGTTGTAGGCTATATTAAGCTTCAGATCCCCGCAGGTAAAGCTACTCCCCAGCCCCCTATTGGTCCTGCACTTGGTCAATATGGCGTAGCTATCCCTATGTTTACTAAGGAATTCAACGAAAGAACCAAGAATGACATCGGTCTTATTATCCCCGTTGTTATTACCGTTTACGCTGACCGTTCCTTCACCTTTATCACCAAGACTCCCCCCGCAGCTGTTCTTATTAAGAAGGCTTGCGGTATCGAAAAGGGTTCCGGTGTTCCCCAATCCGATAAGGTTGCTAAGATCACCAAGGAACAGATCCAAAAGATCGCTGAAACCAAAATGCCCGACCTTAACGCAGCAAGCCTTGAAGCAGCTATGAGCATGATCGCAGGTACTGCACGCAGCATGGGCGTTCTTGTAGTTGACTAAGGAGGGTTTTGACGATGAAAAGAGGAAAGAATTATAACGCAGCATCTGCTGCTATCGACAAGGCAAAGCTTTACGAAACCAACGAAGCACTTGGTTTGGTTTGCGAGCTTTCCAAAGCAAAATTTGATGAAACCGTAGAAGTTCACGTTCGTTTGGGCGTTGACTCCCGCCACGCTGACCAGCAGGTTAGAGGCGCGATCGTTCTCCCCAACGGTACCGGTAAGACCGTTCGTACCCTTGTTATTGCTAAGGGCGACAAGGCTGATGCCGCTACCGCTGCAGGCGCAGACTACGTTGGTGCTGAAGAATACATTCAGAAGATCCAGAGCGAAAACTGGTTCGACTTCGACGTTCTTATTACTTCCCCCGATATGATGGGTCTTGTAGGTAGACTCGGTAAGGTTTTGGGTCCTAAGGGCTTGATGCCTAACCCCAAGGCAGGTACCGTTACCCCCGACGTAGCTAAGGCTGTTACCGAAGCTAAGGCAGGTAAGATTGAATACCGTCTTGATAAGACCAACATCATCCACTGCCCTATCGGTAAAATTTCCTTCGGCGCAGAAAAGTTGGCTGAAAACTTCAACACTCTTCTTGGCGCTATTATTAAGGCAAAGCCTGCCGCTGCAAAGGGTCAGTACATTAAGTCTTGCGTAGTTGCTTCTACCATGGGCCCCGGCCTTAAGATCAACTCTGCTAAGATCGGCGACTAATTATTGCCCCAAAAATCTTGCGATTTTCGGGGACCCCGTTAAAGCTAAAGCTTTCAACCCGAAGCACTTCGCTTCGGGTTGTTTTTTTGTGAGGTTCGTACGTTCGCACCAAACACGTGCATAAATGTCCGTGTTTGCGAACCTCCAAGGTATATTTTTCGACGCACATGTCGCCGAAAAATATGGGAATTTAATTATAAAAAGAACCTTGGAAACAGGGTTCTTTTTGTTTTTGAAAAAAAGATAAAAAGTTTTGAAAAAGCTATTGACATACGGGATTTTGTATGATATAATCGCTAAGTCAGATTTCCAAAGACAGTAGGTACGAAAGTGTAATGGTTTGTTGCAAACCGCCTGCCGAGGGGTCAAGAAGCTTTTTAATATAACTATGCTTTTTGTATGCTCCTTTGCGGCTGTTGCAAGGGAGCATTTTTTCGTACAAAAATAATTAGGAGGTATACAATTGGCTAACGCAAACATTCTTGAGCAAAAGAAACAGCTTGTAGCAGATCTCGCTGACAGAATGAAGAACGCTGCCGGCGGTGTTATCGTTAACTATCAGGGCATTACCGTTGCTGACGATACCGCGCTTAGAAGCGAACTTCGTAAAGCCGGTGTAGAATACACCGTTGTTAAGAATACTCTTACATCCAAGGCTTGCGACATTATCGGCTTTGAAGGTCTTAAGGACCAGCTTACCGGTATGACTGCTCTTGCTACCAGTGCAGAAGATCCTATCGCTCCTGCTAAGATCCTTGCAAAGTATGCTAAAGACCACGAAAACTTCGTGCTTAAGGCAGGCTTTGTTGAAGGCGAATTGCTCGACCAAAACGCTGTGAAGGAACTTGCCGAAACTCCTTCCAAAGAAGTCCTTATCGGCAGACTTATGGGTTCTTTGCAATCCGGTCTTTACGGTTTCGCTTATGCTATTCAGGCGATTATCGACAAGAACGAAGGCGGCGAATCCGCAGAAGTTGCAGCAGAAGCTGCGGCTGAATAATTTAAATTAAAAAAATTCTTATTAATTTGGAGGAAAAATCACAATGGAAAAGATCAATCAGATTCTCGAACTCGTAGATTCTCTTACTATTCTCGAACTCAAAGACCTCGTTAGCGCACTTGAAGAAAAATATGGTGTTTCTGCTGCTCCCGTAGCTGTTGCAGGCGTTGCTGCAGTTGCTGCTCCCGCAGAAGAAGAAAAGACCGAATTCGACGTAGAACTTACTTCCTACGACGAAGCTGCTAAGCTTAAGGTTATCAAGGCTGTTAAGGAAATCACCGGCCTTGGTCTCGGCGAAGCTAAGGAAATCGTTGTTGGTGCTCCCAAGATGGTTAAGACCGGCGTTTCCAAGGAAGAAGCTGAATCCCTTAAGGCTCAGCTCGAAGAAGCTGGCGCTAAGATTACTCTTAAGTAATTTTATACTTCCTATTGTAATAAAAAGGACGGTTTTACCGTCCTTTTTGTTTTTTGTTGTATGTATAGGCAAGGGGATCGGAAGGATTAACGGATGCTTCGCATCCTACCCCTCATCCGTCAACTTGCAGTTGACACCTTCCCCCCGAGGGGAAGGCTTTTATGGGTAAAACTCAGCCCAAGCGGCGGAATTTTGGTTTTTGGGGTGTTGAAAACCCCTTCCCTACATTTTATTT
>JAFYOG010000076.1 GCA_017560285.1 Clostridia bacterium | reverse complement strand
CTGCTTGCCTACAAATTCCCCACAAAGGTCGTTTGCCAAAGCTTCGTCTATACGGCGGTGAAATTCCCAAGCGGTTTCGGCACAGAAAGGGTCGTTAATACGGCTGTTATGTATTGTATAAACGTATTCCTTGCCCTTTGCACTGTAACGGGGGTGAAAATCCCCATCGGCATAATCGGCGCTTAATATTGCAATATCGCTTGGCAACAGCTTGTTTACCGCCAAGGGGAAGGCGGTTGCGGGCAGGTTGGGCAAATTGCCCTCTACTGCCGCAACAAATTCCCTTGCGTGCACCCCAGCATCGGTACGGCTGCAGCCGGTTAAGGTTATTTTTGTGCCGAAGGCGGCTTCTATCGCCTGCTGTAAAACACCCTGCACCGTAGGCTTGTTGGGCTGCACCTGCCATCCGCAGTAGTTTGTGCCCTTATATGCAATTTTTATAACAAGCTTCAAAATACCAAATCCTTTATTAAGTTCTTTATAAAAGATGCATCGTAACGGTTAAGAACAACCACCCCTGCAATAATTGCGGTAACCGCAAGCAGGAATATATAATCCCTAAGCTTTGCGTGCATAACGTTAAGCTTGGTTCTGCCCTTGCCGCCGTGATAACAACGGCATTCCATTGCGTCTGCCAATTCCTCGGCCCTGCGTACCGCCGAAACGAACAAGGGGATAAGAATAGGAACCATAGCCTTTAGCTTTTTAAATATGTTTCCGCTGTCGAAATCTGCACAGCGTGCCTTTTGGGCAGAAATAATCTTGTTGGTTTCCTCTATAAGGGTGGGAATAAACCGCAATGCAATAGACATCATCATTGCAAATTCGTGCACCGGCACCTTTATCTTTTTTAAAGGGGAAAGCAGGCTTTCCAACGCATCGGTAAGCTCTAAGGGGCTGGTGGTAAAGGAAATTAACACGCTTGTGCCCAAAACAAGGCTTAACAGCCTTATAAGCATTGCTATTGCGTTGCGTACGCCCTCTTTGTATATCTTAATAAAGCTCCAATCCACCAAGGGTGCGCCGCTGCCGCGGGTAAGGAACAAATTAATAAGGCAGGTAAACACCAGCACAAAGATTAAAGGCTTTACCGATTTTAGCAAAAGACGGATTTTAACACCCGAAAACACCATCAAAAAGGCGGTAAGCAATAACCCAAGCCCAACGGCATAAGCCGAATTTGCCAAAAGAACTATTACTATATATTCAATTAAAATCAATACCTTAAAACGGGCATCTGCCTTGTGAAGCAGAGAATTTCCCGGGAAATACTGCCCGAAGGTTACGTCTTTAAGCATATTTCTATCCTAACAGTTTTTCTATAACCTTTTTTGCATAGCCAAGGGTATATATATCCGAGCTTTCGCACAACCCCCGCTTTTTAAGCTCTATAAACAGCTTTGTAATTTGGGGAACGTCTAAATTAGCGTCAAACAGCCGTTCCGCCTGCAAAAATATTTCTTCTACGGCGCCCTGCATATAAATTTCGCCGTTGTTCATAACCAAAATGTTATCGGCGTATTTTGCAACGTCCTCCATGCTGTGGGAAATAATAATAAGGGTTGCGCCGTAGGTGTTTTTATATTCTATCAAGCCGCCCAAAATTTCTTCTCTGCCCTTTGGGTCCAACCCCGCGGCAGGCTCATCAAGCACCAAAACCTTGGGCTGCATTGCCAAAACCCCTGCAATAGCGGCGCGGCGCTTTTGCCCGCCCGAAAGCTCAAAGGGCGACCTTTTTAAATCTCTTTCGGTTATCCCGCAAAATTCCGCGGCAAGCTTAACCCGCTTATCTATTTCCTCTTGGGGCAATTTTAGGTTGCGGGGGCCAAAGGCAATATCTGCCTCTACCGTTTCGTCAAACAGCTGATATTCGGGGTATTGAAACACCAACCCTACCTGACTGCGGATTTGCACCATTTCCTTGGGCTTTTCCCAAATGCTTTTATCAAAAAGCAATACCTCGCCGCTTGTGGGCTTTAGCAACCCGTTAAGCAGGCTTGCCAAGGTGCTTTTGCCGCTGCCCGTATGACCTATTATTCCCGTAACGGTGCCCTGTGGGAAGCAGGTATTTATATTGTTAAGCGCAATTTTCTTAAAGGGAGTCCCCTCGCCGTAAACCACGCTTACGTTCTTAAGTTCGATAGCGTTCATTAAAACACACCTATTTTTTCAGCTTTTGTGTTAAAACCTCTGCCGCATCCATCGCGTGCAAAATTCCGCGGGGCATTTGGTAACCGTCGCATTCAAGCATATATAACAGCTCGGTAACCTGCGGTACGGCAAGCGAAACCTCTTTTAGCTGTTCTACCTTAGAAAAAATCTCGGCAGGGGTACCGTCGGCAATAATTTTGCCTTGGTTCATAACTATAATGCGGTCTGCCTCTATTGCCTCGCCCATATAATGGGTAATGGTAACAACGGTAATGCCAAGCTCTTTGTTCAACCGCTTCATTGCGGCGGCAATCTCTTTTCTGCCCGTTGGGTCAAGCATTGCGGTGGCTTCGTCAAAAATAATGCATTCGGGCTGCATAGCCAATATGCCCGCAATGGCAATACGCTGCTTTTGCCCACCCGAAAGCTTGTGGGTGGTGTGCTTGGCGTATTCGCTCATATCTACGGTGGCAAGGGCGCTGTCTACCCGTTTTCTTATTTCCTCTCTCGGCAACCCAAGGTTTTCGGGTGCGAAGGCAACGTCTTCCTCTACAACGCTGGCAACAAGCTGGTTATCGGGGTTCTGAAACACCATTCCGCACTTTTTGCGAAGCTCAAATTCCTGCTCGCCGTCGCAGGTGTTAATGCCGTCAACCAAAATCTGACCCTCGGTAGGGGCAACGATACCGCACAACAGCTTTGCCAAGGTGCTTTTACCGCAGCCGTTGTGGCCAAGAATTGCAACGTAACTGCCTTTTTCTATTTTAACGTCTATACCGTCTATAACCAACGGTTCCTCGGGGGAATATGCAAATTCAACCCCGCGAGCCTCTATAAAAGCCATAAAAAACTCTTTTCTTTAAAATTACGGTGTCCAGCGGGATGCGGCGCCGCAGGGCAGGCATTCGCCGGATGCTTCTATGGGAATACCAAGCTCTTCGCTAACGACCTTACCCCCAAACCGCTTTGTGTGCTTACGCAAAATATAGCCGTTGGTGGCAGGGGAAAGACCCGTGGTATAGGAATTAAGCAACACAAACAAGGGGTTATCGGAAAGAACCTGGCAAACAAGCTCTACAAAATCGTCAAGCGCTTCTTCTATAACCCACTTTTCGCCGTTGGGGCCTCTGCCAAAGGATGGCGGGTCAAGAATAATCGCATCGTATTTGTTGCCGCGGCGGATTTCGCGGGCAACAAACTTAAAGCAATCGTCGGTGATATAACGTATTTTATCGTTGGGAACGTTAGATAGCTCGGCGTTGCGCTTTGCCTTTTGAATAATCTTTTTAGATGCATCCACGTGGCAAACGAAAGCCCCTGCCTTTGCGGCGGCAACGCTTGCACCGCCTGTGTATGCAAAAAGGTTAAGCAGCTTAATTTCTCTGCCGCTGTTTTTTATAAGGTCGGTAAACCAATCCCAGTTTGCCGCCTGCTCGGGGAACAAGCCCGTGTGCTTAAAGCCCATGGCGGAAATACCGAACCTAAGGTCATCGCCGTAAGAAATTATCCATTCCTCGGGAACCTCTTTTTTTATCCAATCGCCGCCGCCCGAGCGTGAACGACGGTAAACACCGTTGGCGTTCTTCCAGCCCTTATGCTGTTTTTCGCCGTGCCAAATAACCTGCGGGTCGGGGCGCACAAGGGTATAATCCCCCCATTGCTCTAACCGTTCGCCGTCGGCGGTATCCAACAATCGGTATTCCTTCCATTTATTTGCAACAAACATAAATTATCTCCTAAATGCTATCCGAAAAGCTAATTTGGTCGGATGCGTTGTTAGGGGCTTCCAAGCCCAAATGCTTATATGCGCTTGCAGTGGCGCAACGTCCGCGGGGGGTGCGGTTAATAAAGCCAAGCTGTAACAGATAAGGCTCGTAAACGTCCTCTAAGGTAACCGATTCCTCGCCGATAACCGCCGCCAAGGTTTCCAACCCAACGGGGCCGCCGCCAAAATGGTTTATAATGGCGGAAAGCATACGTCTGTCTACCGAATCCAAGCCAAGCTCGTCTACTTCTAACGCATCCAACGCGCGGCAGGTAATATCGTAATCTATAACTCCGTCGCCCTCTACAATGGCAAAATCCCTAACACGCTTTAAAAAGCGGTTGGCAATACGGGGTGTCCCGCGGGAGCGCAAAGCTATTTGGTATGCGCCGTCGGGGGTGATGGGAATATCTAAAATCCCTGCCGAACGGGTGATAATAAGCGAAAGCTCTTGGGGGGTATAAAGCTCTAATCTAAACAGCATCCCGAACCTATCGCGCAAGGGCGATGAAAGCTGACCTGCTCTTGTGGTAGCGCCCACAAGGGTAAAGGGCTTTAAGGGAATGCGTATAGACCGTGCCGAGGGGCCCTTACCCATCATAAGGTCAAGGGCAAAATCCTCCATAGCAGGGTAAAGAACCTCTTCTACCTGCCGTGGCAGACGGTGTATTTCGTCTATAAAAAGAATATCGTTGCGCTCTAAGGTGGTAAGCAATGCCGCAAGGTCGCCTGCTTTTTCTATGGCAGGGCCGCTGGTAACCTTAAGGTTAACACCAAGCTCGCTTGCGATAATGCAGGATAAGGTGGTTTTACCCAAGCCGGGTGGGCCGTGAAGCAAAACGTGGTCAAGGCTGTCGCCCCTTGCGGCGGCGGCTTTTATAAATACCGAAAGGTTATCCTTAACCTTTTGCTGGCCTACGTATTCGCCCAAGGTTTTGGGGCGCAGGGTAAGCTCGCTGTCCACGTCCTCGGCAGAAAATTCCGCACCGGTTATGCGGCTTTCAAAATCAAAATCGAAATTATCGGAATAATCGGGAATTTTGGAATTAATCGGCATTTATCGTCCCTTCTCCTTTCCCAAAATACGCAGGGTTTGGGCAATAAGCTCCTCTAAGGGCAGGCTGCTGTCAAGCTTCTTTACAGCCTCGGTAACCTGGTTCCTTGCAAAGCCGTAAACCGCCAAGGTATCTACAACCTGCAAAACCTTTTGGTTATCGGCAGGTGATGCGGCTTGGGGCAGCTCTGCTTCGCCTGCGGCGATTTTATCTTTAAGCTCTATAATAAGCTTTTGCGCGGTTTTTAAGCCAACACCGGGGGCTTGGGCAATAGTCCTTGCATCGTTATGGGCAACGGCACTGCGTAAGGTATCGGGGGTTAACGCGCCCAAAATGGCGGTTGCCGCCTTTGGGCCAATGCCCGAAACCGAAATAAGCTTAATAAACAGCTCTAATTCCTCTTCCTCGGCAAAGCCGTGCAGGGAAATATTATCCTCGCTAACCGACATATAGGTATACAAAAGCACGTCCTTGCCCGCTTTGTCGGCAATCTTTGCGCAGGTGGCTGTGGATATTAAAATTTTAAAACCCGCACCGCAGCAATCTATAACCGCATATTCGCCGGTTAATTTTGCCAAGGTGCCGTGAATAAAATGTAGCATGAAAATTTCTCCTTACTTAATGGGGATAGCGCTCATTCTTGTGCCGTGGCACAGGGCAAGCGCCAATGCATCGGCGGTATCGTCGGGCTTTGGGGTTTCTTTTAGGTTAAGCATAAGCTTGACCATATATTGAACCTGCTGTTTTTCTGCCCTGCCGTAGCCCACCACCGAGCTTTTAACCTCTAAGGGGGTGTATTCGTAAACGTCCACACCGCATTTGTGGGCGGCAAGCAATATAACTCCTCGCGCCATGGCAACGTCGATAGCGGTGGTGGTGTTGTTGTTAAAAAACAGTTCTTCTATGGCCATACAATCGGGCTTGTAGCGCTGAAGAATATCCATCATATCGGTAAAAATATCGTCAAGACGTTTTTCGATAATCTGTTTGGGGGCGGTGGTTATTGCGCCGTATTCTATGGCGCGGTATTTATCGCCGTTTTTTGCAACCAAGCCAAAGCCTATGGTCGCCAAACCGGGGTCGATACCCAAAATAAGCATTTTTACCGCCTTTCCTGCACTGCTCTACCGCAAAAGGGTATAGTACTGCCATTATTAATCAGTATATTCTATCATATAATTATAATTTAGTCAACGGCGATAAGGCTTTTTTAACCCAAAAATTGTGTATTTTTTGTAAGCAATTTATTATTTTTCGCAAACCACTTGTAATTTTTAAAAAAATCAATTATTATATGTGTGATAACCACAAAGAAAGGATATTTTTTATGCAGATTATCGAAAAAGTAAAGGCAGTTATTGCAAAGCAGTTAAGAATAGAGGTTTCCGAAATTTCGGACGACGCCGCTATCGTAGAGGATTTGGGCGCAGACAGCCTTGATATAGTTGAAATGCTTATGACCTTAGAGGATGAGCTTGATATTATCATCCCCGACGATGCTACCGGCATTAAAACCGTTAAGGATATTGCAACCTTTATCGAAAACGAAATTAAGTAATTTTTATGCAAAAGAAAAAGGCTGTTTTGTTCGACCTTGACGGCACGGTTCTTGATACCATTGCAGATATCGCCGCCGCATTAAACCGCGCTCTTTCCGCTTTTGGGTTTAAAGAAAAATCGGTTTCGCAGGTGCAAAGCTATTTGGGCAACGGTATGCTTATGCTGGTTCGCCGCGCAACCGATTTTGCCGCAGAGGATAGCATGTGCTTGCAAATCCGCGAGGCGTTCGCCAAGGAATACGCAAACGATATGTACAGCAACACGGTGCCCTACCAAGGCGTGCCGCAGCTGCTTTGCGACCTTGGTGCCGCAGGGGTTAAGGTTGGGGTTATAACCAACAAGGACCACCGCTGTGCCCTGCCTATGATAGAGCATTATTTCGGCAATGCGGTAGATGGGGTTAGGGGCGTTAAAACCGATACCGACCGTAAGCCCAACCCCCAAAATACCCTTAATTTGCTCGAGGAATGGGGTATTTCACCCGCCGAGGCGGTTTTTGTGGGCGACGGGTTGCCGGATATAGAGGTTGCCAAAAACAGCAACATAGAAATTTTGCCCGTTGGGTACGGGTATACAGCCCCCGATATTTTGCTTGAAAAAAGCGGGGTAAGGGCTGTTTCGGACGTAAAGGAATTGCGTCGTGAATTATTTGCAAAAATATAATTTTTCGGCGCAGTACACAAGGGTGTACTGTGCCTTTTTTATCAACGATAATTTTTTTAAAAGGAGATTAATTATGGGACTTATTAAAGCAGGCATAGGCGCCTTGGGTGGCGTTCTTGCCGACCAATGGAAGGAATTTTTCGTATGCGATTCTATGGATGCAAGAACCCTTGTGGTAAAGGGCGAAAAGCAAACAAGCGGCAGAAGCTCTAACACCAAGGGAAGCGATAACGTTATATCCAACGGGTCGGGAATTTCGGTTGCCGACGGCCAGTGTATGCTTATTGTAGAGCAGGGCAAGGTTGTAGAGGTTTGTGCAGAGCCCGGCGTGTTCACCTACGATTCCAGCCTAGAGCCCAGCATTTTTGCGGGTTCCTTGGGCAAAAGCATTATAGATACCTTTAAAAACATAGGCAAACGCTTTACCTACGGCGGCGATACGGGCAAGGACCAGCGGGTTTATTACGTTAACACCAAAGAGCTTTTGGACAACAAATTCGGCACCCCCAACCCCGTGCCTTTTCGCGTGGTAGACAGCCGTATTGGGTTGGATATAGACGTTTCCTTGCGTTGCTCCGGCGTTTATTCCTATAAAATCGCAAACCCCTTGCTGTTTTACACCAACGTATGCGGCAACGTAGAGGAAGCCTATACAAGGGATATGATAGAATCCCAGCTTAAAACCGAGTTTATAAGCGCGCTTCAGCCCGCGTTGGGTAAATTAAGCGCATTGGAAATTCGCCCTAACGAGATTGTTACCCATAATGCAGAGGTAGAGCAGGGTATGAACGAAGCCCTTTCGGCAAAATGGGGCGAGCTTCGCGGTTTAGAGGTTGTTAGCGTTGCATTTGGGTCGGTAACACTTCCCGAGGAAGACGCAGATATGATAAAGGATGCTCAGCGTACCGCAATGTACCGCGACCCCTCTATGGCAGGTGCTACCTTGGTTGGCGCTCAGGCAGACGCTATGCGTGCCGCCGCCGCTAACGAAAACGGCGCAATGATGGGCTTTATGGGTATGGGTATGGCAAACGCCGCAGGCGGTGCCAACGCTCAAAACTTTTATAATATGGCTGCACAGCAACAGCAGGAAAAGGCGGCTGTTGGCGGTTGGAAATGCGCCTGCGGTGCCGAAAACACCGGTAACTTCTGTGCAAATTGCGGTGCAAAGAAGCCCGCAACCGATTGGAAGTGCGCTTGCGGCGCAACCAACAGCGGTAACTTTTGCCAAAACTGCGGCGCAAAGAAGCCCGAAGAAGCTTGGAAGTGTGCCTGCGGTACCGAAAACAAGGGCAACTTCTGTGCAAACTGCGGCGCAAAAAGACCTTAATTAACCTAAAAACAAGATAGGCTCCCGATAACGGAGCCTATACTTACATAGGAGCGATGTTATGTCAGAGCTTAACGAATATAAATGCCCCTGTTGCGGCGGCGCTATCGCCTTTGACAGTAACCTGCAAATGATGAAGTGCCCCTATTGCGATACCGAGTTCGACCCCGAAACCCTTATATCCTACGACGAGGATTTAAACCTTGCAGGGGAAGAAAGCCTAAATTGGGAAAGCACCCCCGACCGCCAATGGGAAGAAGGGGAAGCCGAGGAAATGCGTGTTTACGTCTGCAATTCCTGCGGGGGCGAAATTATCGGCGACGAAACCTTGGCGGCAACCAAATGCCCCTATTGCGATAACCCCGTGGTTATGAAGGGGCAGTTTTCGGGCGCGTTAAAGCCGGATTTCGTTATCCCCTTTAAGCTTGATAAAGAGGCGGCAAAGGAAGGGCTTAAAAAGCATCTTTCGGGCAAAAGATTGTTGCCCAAGGTGTTTAAAAGCCAGCATAATATAGACGAAATAAAGGGCATTTACGTTCCCTTTTGGCTTTTCGATGCCGATGCCGATGCCGATGCACGCTACCGCGCAACAAGGGTTACAAGCTGGTCTGACCCCAACTACATATACACCAAAACCAGCTTTTATTCGCTTTACAGAGCAGGGCAAATGAGCTTTGACCGCATACCCGTTGACGGCTCTGCAAAAATGCCCGACGATTTGATGGAATCCATCGAGCCCTTTAATTTTAACGACGCGGTGGATTTTAAAACCGCATATCTTGCGGGCTATTTGGCAGATAAATACGACGTAACCGCCGACGAAAGCATTGGCAGAGCCAACGAGAGGGTTCGTAAATCTACCGAATCTGCCCTTGCGGCAACGGCTTTGGGCTATACCACCGTTGTGCCCCAAAGCGTAAACGTGCGGTTGCAAAACGGCGTTGCAAGGTACGCCCTGTACCCCGTTTGGATATTAAATACCACCTGGAACGGCGAAAAATACACCTTTGCAATGAACGGTCAAACAGGCAAGTTCGTGGGTAATTTGCCCTTAGATAAAGGGGCGTATGCCCGTTGGCTTTTGGGTGTTTCGGGCATAGCCGCCGCCATTGCCTTTGGTATAACCTACCTTTTGTGGTGGCTGTGAGGTGGTTAGGATGAAGAAGATATTTGCTTTATTAATAACGGTTGTTCTTGCTTTTTGCCTTGGTTTTAATGCCTTTGCAGACGATTATTACGCCGACAACAACCTTATCGACGGCGCAAACGTTTTAACCCAAGACGAGGCAAAGGAAATTTCCCAAAAAATCGATGATATCAGGGAAGAATTCGGCATAAACCCCTTCGTGTTTATTTTGGATTACAACCCCGGCGCCGGTTCCTATAGACCTCAATCCGCCCTTGCAAGCGCGGCAAAGAATTGGCTGACGGAATTCCAGATCCGCACCGACACGCTTGAAGAGCCCGCTGTCCTTTTGGCAGTTACGGTTAAGGACCGTTGTTGGCATTTGGAATATACCGATACCGACGACAAACTGCCCGATTCCAAGACTATGTCCGAATACTTCCTTGATAAATTAGGCGAAAACGATTATTACGGCGGAGTTATGGGCTTTTTGGAGGGGATAGAAAGCGAGCTTTCCTTCCCTTGGCTACTTAATATTGTTATAGCGGTTGCCATAGGCTTGATTATGGGATTTATAGTCGTAAACTCTATGAAGGGCAAGCTAAAAACCGTGCGCTTTGCCCAAAACGCCCACAACTACGTGCGGGACGGCAGCTTTAATCTTGAAAAAAGCCGCGATTTATACCTATATTCTACCGTAACCCGTGTGGCAAAGCCAAAGAACAACTCCGGCAGCGGCGGCGGTGGCGGAAGCAGCAGAAGCGGCGGCGGAAAGTTTTAATATTAATAAAGAAAGCAGAGCCTACAGCCCTGCTTTTTCTTTTTATGCATAAAATTTTGCATAAATGCATAAATATACACAATATGCAACGAAATATGCATAGAATTGACGAAAATACAGAAAAAATTCGAAAAAACACTGAATATTTTTTCATTTTGCTCTTGACTTTTGGTTTTTGCGGGTATATAATGGCAGAG
>JAFYOG010000075.1 GCA_017560285.1 Clostridia bacterium | reverse complement strand
GTGCTGTCGATGGAAAGCTTGGAATCGAACTTCTTCCCTGTTTTGCCGACAAAGCCTTTTATTACTGCGGTGGTGCCGTCGGAAAGGAGCTTTTGGGCTTGGGCATCGGTTAGCTTTTTGCCTGCTACTGTGCCAAGCTTAAAGCTGCATCCGTTTTGGGCATCGGCACACATATAGCCTTTATCCTTTACCACAACCACGTTTTTGCCGCAGATTGGGCATTTTGCGCCGTCTAATAAATCCTGATAGGAAACGGCGGTGTAGGCTACCTTTGTATTTACCTCTTTTACCCATTCGCGAACGGTTTGCTCGAAATCGGCGCGGAAGGTTTGGGGATCCTCGGTGCCGCGGGCTATATCGGCAAGGCGTTGTTCCCACTTTGCGGTAAGCTCGGCAGACTTTATTTGCTCTAAGGGTAATTTTTGTATAAGGTCTATTCCCTTTTGGGTGGCTTTTAATACCTTTTTATCGCGGGTGATATACTCGCGCTGGATTAGGGTTTCGATTATCGCGGCGCGGGTTGCCTCGGTGCCTATTCCGCCGGTTTTTGGGTCGGACATTAGCTTTTTCAGCTCGGCATCGTCTAAATCCTTGCCCGCAGAGAGCATTGCGGCAAGAATGGTTTTATCGGTATAGCGCTTGGGTGGCTCGGTTGTTTTATCGCAGAGCTTATAATCGCCGGTTAAAACCTCGCCAACGGTTAAATCGGGCAATAGCTCGGTTTTGGAAGCGTCTCCCACAACCATCCAGCCCGGCTCGGCTATAATAGTTCCGTTTGCTTTAAAGGTTTCGCCTACAACGTCTATTGTTACCTTAGTTTGCTCTAAGGTGGCGGGGCCGTAAAGCATTTTTATTACCGAACGGCAGATAAGGTCGTAGACCTTTTTGTGGTCGTCGGGTAGCCCTTTTGGGATATTGCCCGTGGGGATGATTGCGAAGTGGGATTCGACCTTTTTGTTATTAAAATAATGTTTTTTATCGAAGGTGCGAGGTCTGCCGTTGATTAGCTTTGCATAGATTGAAACGGTAGAAAGCTTGTTTAGCACGTTGTTTACGGTGGGCTCCATATCCTCGGTTAGATACTGGGAATTGGTACGGGGATAGGTGGTGTAGCCGTCGTCGTAGAGCTTTTGGACTATTTCTAAGGTTCTGTCGAGGGTGAACCCGAACTTAGAGTTGGTGTCCATTTGCAGGGCGGAAAGGCTATAAAGCAAGGGGACGTCCTTTTTTACCTGCTTTTTCTTTATATCGGTAACGGTGCCTGTGTTGCCGTTGATTTTTTGGAAGAGTGCTTCTGCCTCGGGTCGTTCGTTAATTTTTTCTTTGCTGTGCTTTGCCTTGAAGGTTTCGCCCTTTTGGGTGGTGAACTCCGCCTCGATTGCCCAATAGGGGGCTTTTTTGAACTGGGTTACGGCTATTTCCCTATCTACAAGCATTGCAAGGGTGGGCGTTTGCACGCGGCCGATGCTCATTACCCCTGCGCCGGGGAATTTTAAGGTCATTGCGGCGGTTAGGTTTGCGCCCACGACCCAATCGGCGATGCCGCGCATTCTGCCCGCTTGCTCGGTGGGCTTCATATCCTCGCCCTGCTTTATGTTTTTTGTAAAGCCTTCTATAATGCCCTCTTTGGTTTGGGAGGTAAAGCAGGCGCGCTTTACGGGTTTATTTACTCCCGCAAGCTCGTAGATATAGGCAAATATTACCTCGCCCTCTCTATCAAAGTCGGTGGCGTTTATAATTAAATCGCTTTTTTGGAAAAGGTCCTTTACGATGTTGAACTGCTTTTCTACCTTGCTGTCCCAAGAGGAATTGGAGCTTTTGCGAAGCATAATATCGTAGTTTTTGGGAACAAAAGGCATTGGCATAGCGCGCCAATTTTTGTATGACGGCACGTAATCGGCGGCTTGCTTTAGCGAGCAAAGGTGACCGAAGCCCCAGGTTACGTAGCAATCGTGGCCTTTGTATTGGATTTTTAGGTAGCCGTCGCGGTTTTGTTGGGATTTTACCGCTTTTTCGTTGGATTTTAGGGATGCAAAATCCACGGTGTTGCCGTTTGATAAATATATTTTATCTAAGGCAGCAGCTATTTTGTTGCCAACGTCGGGCTTTTCGGCAAGTATTGTAACCATGGGATTGCTCCTTTCGTAAAATCTTATTTGATTTTAACTTAGCGCGGTTAAATTGTCAAGTTATTGTTTT
>JAFYOG010000074.1 GCA_017560285.1 Clostridia bacterium | reverse complement strand
TATTTGCGCCTGTATCGCAAACGTTTTCTATAATAACCGTACCCCTTTTTATGGGAGCCTTTACGGTGCAGGTATGCAAGGCGTGCATAATATCGCGCAGTTTTCCCTTGGGAACAGCTTTATCGGTACGCACTGCAAGCTTTGCGTGGATACCGCCCACCACCGAAACAGAGCCTGTAACGGTACGCATGGGGCAGGAAACCTCGTTTTTGCCGTATTCCTCGCCCTTGGGGCAGGAATTTCCCGTTACCGCAAGGGTTTCTTCATCTACCGTAAGATGGCAACCGCGGGGGCAGACTATACAAATTAAATTCTTCATATTATTCCTCCGCAATTTCGGCAACCGAAACGGTAATATCGCCCAAAGCCTTATCTAAAAGCAAGCGGGGCAAGGTGATTTTTTGCATTTCGCCGGGGGCAACGAATTCCCGCTTAAATGATGCGATAACTTCGCCCTCGGATACAACGTTAATTCTGCAGGAATCTATCTTGCGGCGGACTCTGAAGAATATATCCACCGATTTTTCGATATTTTCTATTTCTATACGCTGGGGAACGGTGTAGCTTACGTCGGTGCCGTTTTGTATATAGGTAGCGTTGCCTACCGAGCCTACACAGCCCGAAAGCACGTATTTTGCGGCGTTAATACCCGCTCTTTCGCTTTCTGCCGAAACGTAATCCACCAAATCGTGCACGTGCAAAACGTTACCGCAGGCAAAAATGCCGCTTTCGCCGGTTTGCATATCCTCGCCAACGATTGCGCCGTTGGTGCGGGGGTCTATTTCTATACCTGCGCTGCGGGTAATTTCGTTTTCGGGCACAAGGCCAACCGAAAGCAGCAAGGTATCGCATTCAAAGCGCTTTTCTGTGCCGGGAATGGGCTTGCGGTTTTCGTCAACCTCGGAAATAACAATACCCTCTAAGCGGTTTTTACCTATAACGTTGGTTACGGTATGGGAAAGGTAAAGGGGAATATCGTAATCCTCTAAGCATTGGGCAACGTTACGCGCCAAGCCGTTGGTAAAGGGCATAATTTCGGCAACAGCCAAAACCTTTGCCCCCTCTAAGGTCATTCTTCTTGCCATAATCAAGCCTATATCGCCGCTACCCAAAATAACAACCCGCTTACCCACAAGGTAACCGTTTATATTTAGGTATCTTTGCGCCGCGCCTGCGGTGAAAACACCCCTGCCTCTGCCGCCGGGAACAAATATCGGGCCGCGGTTACGCTCGCGGCAGCCCATTGCAAGAATAATCGCCTTTGCCTCGATTTGGCAAAATCCGTCTGCTTCGGATACCATAGAAACAATCTTGCCGTCGATGCTTACAACCATAGTGCCCAAAAGCAGCTTTATATCGGTATTGTTAAGCATATCTATATATTTTGCCGCATATTCGGGGCCGGTTAATTCCTCGCCAAAGCGGTGCAAACCAAAGCCGTTGTGTATGCATTGGTTAAGTATACCGCCTGCTTCTTTATCCCGCTCGATAATAACAATATCCTTTACCCCTGCGTTATATGCCGCTATTGCCGCCGCCAAGCCTGCAGGGCCTGCGCCGATTATAACTATATCGTGCTTTGTCATTTCTGTTCACCTACCCTTTCGGCTACTATATAGGAGGTCTGTCTGTCCCAAAGAACTTCCTCGGGCTTAATTCCGTAATACTTACAAATAATTCCGTGTATTTTTTCGCCGCAGAAGCCGCCCTGACATCTGCCCATTACACTGCCCGTGCGGCGCTTTATGCCGTCGAGGGTGCGGGGCTTTATGTGGGATTCAAGAGCTTCTAAAATTTCGCCCTCGGTAACGGTGTTACAACGGCAGATAATGTTGCCGTATTTGGGGTTCTTTTTGCAGATTTCTGCCTTTTCCTCGTTGGAAAGCTCGGCGAAGCATACAATGGGCTTTGCATAGCGCCAATCGTGCTTTTCGTACATTATTAATCCGCAATCGCTTAAAATCTCTATTAAATATTCGCCTATGGCGGTAGCCGAGGAAAGACCGGGGGATTTTATGCCCGCCACGTTTATAAAATGACGGCAAAGAGCCGATTCGCCAATGATAAAATCGGGTTTATCGGAATTTGCACGCAAGCCTGCAAATGAACGTATGTTTTCGCGGTAATCTATCTTTAAGGTGGTGCGGTTTGCCTGCTCGGCAACAAATTCCAACCCTTCGCGGGTGGTGGAAACGTCATCGCGGGAATTGCCCTTTTCTGCGTTGGGGCCTACGATAATATTGCCCTCGGCGGTGGGAGCCACCAAAACGCCCTTGCCCTTTTCGGTGGGGCATTGGAATATTACCGAATTAACCAACCAAGCCGAGGTTTTGTCTAACAAATAATATTGACCTTTAGATGGGAATATCTCGAAATCCCTTGCCCCCACAAGGTCGGCAACCATATCGGCATAAAGGCCTGCGGCGTTGATAATATATTTGGTTTCGTATTTTTTGCCGTCAACGGTGGTTACAACAAAGCCCAAGGGGATTTTTTCTATACCCACTACTTGGCTGTCTAAATAAAATTCCACACCGTTTTCTGCGGCGGTTTCTGCCATAGATATGCACAACCGCCAAGGGTTAACCACCCCTGCGCTGGGTGCATACAACGCCCCCGTAACTTCGGGGTTAAGGTTAGGCTCGCGGCGCAAAAGCTCCTCTTTATCTAAAAGCTCCATCCCGCGAACGCCGTTGGCTATGCCCCGCTCGTAAAGGTTGCGTAAATGCTCCTCGTCCTTGGAATTAAAGGCAATAACCATAGACCCTACCTTACGGAAGGGGATGCCAAGGTTGGCGCAAAGCTCTTCGGTAAGCTCGTTACCGCGAACGTTAAGCCGCGCCATAAGAGTATCGGGCTCGGGGTCGTAGCCTGCGTGTATAATGCCGCTGTTTGCCTTTGTGGTGCCTGCGGCTATATCGTTTTCCTTTTCCAAAACGCAGCAGTTAAGCTCGTATTTGGAAAGATACATTGCAATGGCAGCGCCGCATACGCCACCACCGATTATTACTATGTCGTACATAATTACCTCGTTATCTGCAACAATGGGTTGGGTTTTGCATAATATGTAATAATGATAACTAATTCTTGTTTTTGATAGCGTTATCTATTTTATTCCTTACTATAGAAACAAAGGGCGCGTTGGGCTCGAACTCTATCTTGGCACGCTTGCCGTTAAAATCGCAAACAAACACGTAGCTTTCGCACCTTATGTTCTGGTTTAGGGAATATTTTATTATCGCCTTCTCGCCCGAGGGCAGATGGTTGTATTCTTCTTTTGTATAAAGGGCTATTGCGGTTTCCAGCGCAACACAGCAAACTATTTGCCGTTTGTTGCCCAAAATTTTAGTTATCGTAAAATCGTTATCGTCCACAGAATATTCAAACTCGGTAAGAGAATATCTTGTATTAAGCAGAATAGCCACAACAAGGCTTACAAAGCCCAAAAGCTGGGTTACGGTGGATAGGTACCCCTTTGTTACCGAGCAAACGAAAAACAGGGTGAGTGTTATAACCGCGCTTAATATTAAAAGCAACCGTACCTGAAGGATATTTCTTTCCGGCTTGCAAATATACATAGCTTATACTCCTTTAAAAATATACAGTTACGGAGGAATTTATAATGCAATTCGACCGCAAAGAGTTAGAAAAACTTTTAGCCTTGGATGACGAAAGCTTTAAAAGCCTTGCCCGAAGCATTGCCGCCGCGGCAGGCGCAAGCCCCCAAAAAACCGAGGAATTTTTGCAGGACCCAAACGCCTTAAAAAGACGGTTATCCCGCATAAGCACCCAAGATGCCCAACAGCTTGTTAACGCCGCAGGTAAGGAAAAAAGCCAAGAAATTTTAGACCTGCTTCGCCAAAGGGGGGTAGACGTTGGACAGTGATTTTTCTGCCAAGCTGCAAGGCTTGCTTTCGGACCCAAACGCATTGGCAAAAATAACCGCCATAGCATCGACCTTGGGCGCAGGTAACGCCCCAAGCCAAGGCGAGCCCGCCCAAAGTGTGCAAAGCGCCCCATCGGCACAAGCAAACCCGCCGTTGCAAAGCCCCCAATCTCTTTTGCCCGCAGACCCAAGGTTAGCGTTGCTTTCTTCGGTAAAGCCGCTGCTTAGGCAGGAAAAGCAAGGTAAAATAGATTCGCTGTTAAGCGCGCTTGCGGTGGCTTCTATGCTAAAAAGCTTTAAAAAGTGAGGTGTGAACGGTGTATAACCGCGATTTCGGCGGGATAAAAAGCGAAGGTCAGCTTTATAATATGGAGCAGGAATACCGTTATTCCCAAAACCCGCAAAATTACCAAAGCCAAGAACCCCAAGAAGAGGCAAAAGAGGTAATTGCATTACCCGAAAAGCATAACCGCAAGGGGAAATCTGCCCTAAGCTTTTTAAAAAGCCTTAATGCAGACGACCTTATACTTATAGGAATAGGATTGTTACTGCTTTTGGATTCCGAGGAAGAAAACGATATGCTCGTTTTAATCATCGCCCTTTTGCTGTTCTTCTGATTCTAAGTTCATTTCGTAAATTAAATAATCTATAAAACGGTCTACCGTCTTACGGTCCTTTACCGAAAGGGATTTGTATTTATCGTAAGCGGTAAGCGCAGGCGGGGTATCGTCAGATTTAACGGTCATATCTCCCATACGGATGCCTGCGGCAAACATTAAATCTTCTAAATCTATATCGCCAAAGGCGTGGGCTGCCACCTTGCGAATTAGCTTGGGACGGGGGGGATTTTCCTGAGTTTCGGTGGCAAGCTTACGCATTTGCACGTAGCTGATGTCGCAATCTGCCGCAAACTGTCGCCAGGAACGAACTCCACGGGCCTCGGAAAGCAGCTTTGCGAATATTTTTTTATTCCATTTGTATTCTGCCATAATTACTCCTGACAAAGCCCCTCTAAAGCCGCGCCGATAACGGTGCCGTAAGCGGCGTTTTCGGGGATTATAATGTTCATACCGAACATCGCCTTAAGCTTTTTGAATATTTCGTCAGCCTGGGGCAAAACCGTTAGGTTGCCGATAAGAACTATATCCTTAATATTCTTCATTCTTGCAGAAAATATCGCCATCATGGCAATGGTTTCGAACACCATATTAACCAAGCCCAAAGCAATATCCTCTTTGGTGGCAAGGTCGCTTACCTTACCGAAATTGGATGCGGTGGTATGGCTTTTTAACGCGGGGGAAATATCGTTGGCGGTAATATCCGAAATCATAAGGTCGATATTTTCTAAATTGCCGCCCAAGGCAAGCTCGGCGGTGTGCTGTACCGAACGAATGCCCAAAAGCTTATCCGATAACCCAACCAAGGTGCCGCCCCCAACGCCCGTACCGCCAAGGTGAGCGTATTCGTTGGTGTTTTTGTTGGAATATACGTAAGCGGTGCCGGTGCCCATGCTTACAACGATAGCCTCGTTAATTTGGCTTAAATAAAGACCGCCCTTGCCGTTGGCAATAAATTCGTTAACGTGCACTGCGGGGATACCGTAAATATCGTTACCCAAAAAAGCCGTGCCTACACCCGTAACCATAACCTTTTCGATCTGGGAAAGCGATATGTTATTATCGGTGGTGAACTTACCGAACCCGCCGTAAACCGATGCGATAGGGTCGTTTGCCTTTACAAGCTTGGGCTGTAAAAGCTTTTCGCCGTCGAAGCCCACAATTTTGGTGGTGCTGCCCCCAACGTCTATTCCCACAATAATGCTCATTAGCAAGAACCTGCCTTTCCGAATTTTAACAACGAGCCTGACTAAATTACATAATAAGCCCATTATCCGTTATAATAGTTTATATCTTTTTTTGCTATTTGTCAAATTATTTTTTATTATTTCATTGTCATTATTAAATTTTTGTGGTATGATATATTGAAATATAGTTTGCAAGGAGTGGGCGGAAGTGTATAATAGCGAAGAAATGTCATTGTTTTCTGCCCGCGCGCAAAAGGGGCTTTGCTCCCACGCTTATATCGTGGACGGCGTTAACGGCATAGGCAAACTTGATTTTGCGCTTTATTGCGCCCAAACTATTTTGTGTACCGAGCATAACCGCCCCTGCGGATATTGCAACCAATGCCGCAAGGTTATAAACGGCGACCACCCCGATATTTTTATTATCGGCAAGGATAAAAACCCGCTTATAGACGACGTGCGCGAGATTATACGCAGGTCTAACCTAAAGCCCAACGACGGCGAAAAGCAGGTGTTTATTATCTGCAACGGCAACAAGCTTAACAGCGTTTCGCAAAACGCCCTGCTTAAGATTATAGAGGAACCGCCCCAAAGCGTGGTTATATTTCTGTTAACCGAAAGCAGGTCATCGTTGCTTCCCACGGTTTTATCCCGCGGGCAACGGGTGCATTTGGACGGTATGCGGGAAAGCGAAATAGAACCGCTTTTGCGTAAGAAGTACCCCGCCGCCGAGGATGTGGATATAAAAAGAGCGCTGGTTGCAGGCGCGGGTAATTTTGGCAAGGCAAGCAAATATCTTTCTAAGGAAAGCGTTTCCCTGCGGGAAAAGGTAGAAAAGCTTATTCTTTGTGCAATATCAGGCGATAACTTTGGGGTAAGCTCGTTAATTATCGTTCCCAACCACACCCGGGACGGATTGCGTAATTTCTTGCAGGCATTTACCGATTACGTAACCGAGCTTCAAAAACAAAAATACGGTGTTAAAGATGCATATATTACCGCCAACGGCAGGCTTTTGGCTATAAACAAGCGGGCTCTGGCATATATGTCGGAGGTTGCCTTTAACGGTATGATGGCGTTGGAAAACAGTGCCAACGTTAACGCCGTTAAATCTAAATTCACGCTGGATTTACTGCGTGCGGCTAAAAAATAGGAGTATAGATATGGAAAATAACGAAAACAACGGCAGACAGCAAAATAACGGCGGCCATTATCACAAGCGCCACCACCATAACCGCCGTCATAACAAAAACTTTGGGAACAAGCAAAGGCAAGAAAACCTAAACAACCAAGCCCCTGCAGAGGAAGCTGTTACCCCCGCAGAGCCCGTTGTTAACGCGGTTAGCGAAGCGGTTGGGGCAGATACGTTCGATTACGAGCCCGCCCCCATAGCAGAGGAAGAGGCAAAAACCGTAGAGGTTGTGGGCATAAAGTTCCGTAACGGAAGCAAGATATATTATTTTGCCCCCAACGGAATAAGCTTTCGAAAGGGCGAGCACGCTATTGTAGAAACGGTGCGCGGTGTGGAATACGGCAATATTGCCCAAGGCAACAAGATGGTTGGCGAAAGCGAGGTTGTGTTCCCCCTAAAGCCTGTTTTACGCAAGGCTACCTTAGAGGACGACCAACGCAACACCGAAAACCGTAAATTAGAAGAAAGCGCAAAACCCATTTGGCAGGAAAAGGTTAAAAAGAACGGCTTGGATATGCAGCTGGTTGACGTGGAATACACCCACGATAACGCAAAGCTAAGCTTTTATTTTACCGCCGACGGCAGAGTAGACTTCCGCGAGCTTGTTAAGGACCTTGCAGGGGTTTTCCGCACAAGAATAGAATTGCGCCAGATAGGCGTGCGGGACGAAGCCAAGCTTTTTGGCGGTCTTGGCAGCTGCGGCAGACCTTTTTGCTGTAACACCTTCCTACCCGATTTTGCACAGGTTTCTATAAAAATGGCAAAGGAACAAAACCTTTCGCTTTCCAGCACCAAAATAAGCGGCGCCTGCGGCAGATTAATGTGCTGCTTGCGGTTCGAGCAGGATACCTACGAGCGTGAATACGCCACCTTCCCCAAGGTAGATACCATTGTAGAAACCCCCAAGGGCAGAGGCGTTATTGTGGAAAGCAGCTTCCTTACCGGCAAAATTAAGGTTAAAATGAACAACGACCAAACCCTAAAAACCTTTGTAAAATCAGAGCTTAAATGCCTTGGTATGATAAAGGTTAAAGAGGAAGTAAGCGAAGATTTAAAGAAGCTTGAGGATAAATAACCCAAAAAAGCCGTTTTTACGGCTTTTTTCTTTTGAAAAAGCCTTGCAATTATTGTTTTTTTGTTGTATTATGGGTTGGTTAGATAAAAACTAAAACGAAAGGAAACTTTCTTTATGAACGAAAACGTTAAAAAGGGTGGCTGGCGCACAAACAAATGGGTTCGTGCCGCTATCCCCGCACTTTTGCTTCATTGCAGTATCGGTACGGTTTATTGCTGGTCTACCTTTAGCAGCAAAATCGGTGATTACATCGGTTTTGGCAAGGGTAGCGTTGAATGGGCGTTCAGCCTTGCAATCTTCTTCCTTGGTATGTCTGCCGCATTTTTGGGCAACGTTGTAGAAAAGGATATTCACAAATCCTCTCTTATCGCCGCTATATGCTTTTCGGTTGGTATGGCAGGATCGGGCTTTTTTATTTGGTACGGCGGTCAAAACCCCGGCAGCGTGGTTGCCTTAATCGGTATTTATTTTTGCTATGGCTTTATAATGGGCGTTGGTCTTGGCACCGGCTACCTTTCCCCTGTTAAAACGTTGATGCTTTGGTTTAAGGATAACAAGGGTCTTGCCACGGGGCTTGCGGTTGCGGGCTTTGGTGCGGCAAAGGCTATTGCTACCCCTATTATGGAATGGATGCTTGAAAACCTTGGCAACGGCGCCATCTACAAAATGTTCTATATCCTTGCCGTTGTTTATTTTGTTATGATGTTCGTTGGGCATTTGTTGCTTAAAAAGCCCGACGATTGGCACGAACCCACCAACGCAGCCGAAAAGAAGAGCATTATGTCGGTTATTAAAACCCGCCCCGTGCTTAACTACGTTGGCATTTGGTTGATGTTCTATCTTAACATCACCTGCGGTCTTATGCTTATTTCCCAAGAAAAGTACATTTTAAAGTGTCTTGGTCTTTCGGTAGTAATCTTCCCCGTTATTTCTGCTATATTTAACGCAGGCGGCCGTCTTGGTTTTTCTGCCGCAGGGGATAAATGCAAGGACAGAAACACAATTTACAAATTAATTTTCATTTTGTCTATTATCTCTACCGCCGCGGTTATTGTTACAAAGGGTATTGTTAACGGCAGCGGCAATATGGTTCTTACCGCTTTGGTTGTAATTCTAATTATGGTTGTAAACGCAGGCTACGGCGGCGGATTTTCCAACGTACCCACCCTGCTTTCCGACCATTACGGTATGTCTAACATAAGCGCAATACACGGTATAACCCTTTCTGCATGGGCGTTTGCAGGGCTTACAGGTAACAACCTTGCCAACCTTATTGTAGAAAATTTCGGCAAGACCAACAGCGCCGAGGGCTACCAAGCAGTGCTTTATGCAACCGTTGCTCTTTACGTAATTGCACTTGTTTTAAGCTTTGTATTCGTTAGACGCGTAAAAAATAAAGACTAATAAAAATAACATTTGACATTGCGTATTTTTTGTGGTACAATAGCCAAGCGCAATGCATGCGGATGTGTCGGAATTGGCAGACGAGCCGGTCTTAGAAACCGGTGCTTATGCGTGAAGGTTCAAGTCCTTTCATCCGCACCAAAAAGAAACGACAATTTTCGAAAGAAGATTGTCGTTTCTTTTTGTTCTTTTCACTTTTCTCTTTTCGTTCTTCTCTATTCTCTCAAATTGTCGTTTCCAGAGAAAAGATAAGAGAGAAGAGATAAAAGAAAAGGTAGCTTTGCTCCGCAAAGCATTGAATTTTAAAATACAATCTGATATAATCAAAGCAGAGGTGATAATTAATGAATAGCCCGTTGCTTGAAAAATCTCTCTATTTTGCAACACAAATCGTTTTATTTTACGAAGAATATTCCAAAAATAAAAAAGATACGACTATTGCAAAGCAATTACTTCGCTCGGCAACAAGCATTGGCGCAAACATAAGCGAAGCGGTTTACGGCAATAGCAAAGCAGATTTTATATCCAAACTTCATATTTCTCTTAAAGAAACGGGAGAGAGTATTTATTGGCTTACCTTGTTGAAACGAACAAATTTAATTGAATATAGCTTTGATGAGCTGCTTTCGCTTGCAGAAGATATTAAGCGAATGCTGATTGCATCACTTAATACCGCCAAGGAAAACACAAAATGAAAATTAAAAACATTTGCGATTTATTAAAGCAAGAATTATACAAAAGCGGCTACCAATATGGTTTTTATTCCGCGGGCAAAAAGTATACTCCCGATTTTAGCATGGGTTTTGATGCAAATTATTTTAATTTGTCGAAAACAATTTATCGTATTCAAGACCCATCGGATACTATGACAGAAAAAATAGGGACGTGTATTGATACCGTTGTAGTTATGAAAACTATTTTGGATAAAATAAACATCCAAAATAAAATTTGGTTGATTCGGCATAACACAAAAAACAACAATCACACAATCCTTACCTTTGCGGCAGAGGAAAAGCTTGTTTATCTTGAACTCACTCCGCAATCAAATAAGCCTTGGTATGGCAAAGAACTGTTGTATGACAACGAACATAGTTTTATCGAATCGTTCAAAAAAGAAAACTATACAATTGTTGAAATCACCGACAAAATTATTATCGGCGATAATCCTGATTCATTGTTGAAATATTTAGACAAATAATCAAAAAACAAAAACAGACGGATTGCTCCGTCTGTTTTTTATTTTTTATTTAATTGTATAAGTACCGAAATATGCTCTCTTTAACAACAAATAATCTCTTGCGTCTATCTTGCCGTTGCCGTTAACGTCTGCAACCTCCAAATCGCAGGTTAACGTATAGGTGCCAAAGTAGGCACGCTTTAGCAACAAATAATCACGGGCATCTATCTTGCCGTTACCGTTTACGTCGCCAACCGTATAGGTGGGGTTGGGGTCATCGGGGTTGGGTTCAACAGATTCAACGCCTTCCTCGCCGTATGCGGCAACCTCGGATATAAACGTCCAGCCACTGCTTACCATACGAACCTCTATTTTTTCTGCCGCCACGTCGCATACAACTTCTGCGGCGATATATGCCGAGGTATCGTCATCTGTATATCGTGGTAATTTCGCAATAACAGTTTCTTTGCCTTGGTAAATCGCCACGAATTCAATAGAGGCAGGCATCGCAACACCGCCACCCAAATCGGGGGTAATGTATGCCACAATTCTGCGAACGGTGTGGGCTTTTCCAAGGTCTACGGTTACCCAAGAATAACCCTTTTCTAACGCATCGGGTGATTTGCCGTGCAAGCCGAACCAAGCCTCATCGTGGAAATCTCTATCCATAGGAAGCAAGCCGTCGGTAAGGGTTTTGCCGTTTTCGTCGGGGTATGCAATGGGCTTGGATGCATCGTACGCCCAGTTAACGTCGCTGCCGCCTTGGCGGTAAGGAAGCGAGGTAGTGTAATTCTTACCAAGAGTGATGTTATACTGAACATCTACATCATATTCGTCGGGGTCGGGCTGGGGCTCTACGTCGGGTAGTTCCTCGGGCTTGGGCAATGTTTCGTCGATGCCGTTTACGTTAACGGTAACCACCTGCGAATAGAGCACGTATTCTCTGCCCGACGTGGTTTTTGTCTTGTAGCCGATAACAACCTTGCTTTCGCCCTGACCTACTGCGTAAAGCTTGCCGTTTTTAACCGCAACCGAATTGCCCGAAACCACGCTGTAAACACACTTTGCGGTGTTTGCCGCCGAGGTTACCCTGCCGTAGGTGGTGGCGGTAAAGCCGCTGCCGTCGTAAGCCTGACGTTCCTTTAGGGTGATATCAGAGGCGGTAACGAACTTTATCATATCCTTAAAATATTGGTTATCGTCGGTGGTGAT
>JAFYOG010000009.1 GCA_017560285.1 Clostridia bacterium | reverse complement strand
GGGGCAGTCAACGTGTGCGTAGTGACGGTTGTCGGTTTCGTATTCTACGTGACGGGTGTTAATTGTGATACCACGAGCTCTTTCTTCGGGAGCGTTATCGATCTGGTCGTATGCCTGGAATTCGATGTTGTCGTTGGTGAGAGAGAGAGTCTTGGTAATAGCAGCGGTAAGGGTGGTTTTACCATGGTCAACGTGACCGATGGTACCAATGTTTACGTGGGGCTTTGTTCTTTCAAATTTAGCCTTTGCCATTGTTAATTTCCTCCAAAATTTTTATAGTAATTATTTTTTTAGTACTAAAATCAATTATATTGATTTTTTTGCCTATGTCAAGGCTTTTTTAGGTTTTTAACCTATTAGCCCTTTGCCTTGCCCGAAACGATTGCTTCGAGGATAGACTTAGGAACAGGATCGTAGTGGCTGGGTTCCATTACGTACTGACCGCGGCCCTGTGTTTTGGAGCGGAGGTCGGTTGCGTAACCAAACATCTGTGCAAGGGGAACGTGTGCAGTGATCTGCTGACCGCCGCCAACGTTTTCGGTGCCCTGCATTGCGCCACGGCGAGAGTTGATATCGCCGATAACGGTACCGAGGTAATCGTCGGGTGTTACTACAACAACCTTCATGATCGGTTCGGTAAGAATAGGACCTGCATTCTTCATTGCATTCTTGAACGCCATAGAGCCGGCAATCTTGAACGCCATTTCGGAAGAGTCTACTTCGTGGTAGGAACCGCCGGTAAGGGTTACCTTAACGTCAACTACGTTGTAGCCTGCAACAACGCCGGAAAGCATTGCGCCGCGGATACCTGCGTCAACAGCGGGGATGTATTCCTTGGGAACGTCGCCGCCGGTAACTTCGTTAACGAATTCGTAGCCTTTGCCGGGATTAGGTTCAACGTTGATAATAACGTGACCGTACTGACCTTTACCACCGGACTGACGTGCATATTTGCAGTTTTCAGTTGCCATTTTGGTAATGGTTTCACGGTAGGATACCTGAGGCTTACCTACGTTAGCTTCTACGCGGAATTCGCGAAGAAGTCTGTCTACGATAATTTCAAGGTGGAGCTCGCCCATACCTGCAATAATGGTCTGACCGGTTTCTTCATCGGTATATGCCTTGAAGGTGGGGTCTTCTTCTGCAAGCTTCGAAAGCGCGATACCCATCTTTTCCTGACCGGCCTTGGTCTTGGGTTCGATAGCAACGCGGATAACGGGTTCGGGGAATTCCATAGATTCGAGGATTACGGGAGCCTTTTCGTCGCAGAGGGTATCGCCGGTAGTGGTATTCTTGATACCAACAACTGCTGCGATATCACCTGCGCGGATTTCCTCTACGTCCTCGCGGTGGTTAGCGTGCATAAGCAAAATTCTGCCCAAGCGTTCTCTGCCACCCTTTGTAGCGTTATATACGGTAGCACCGGACTGGATGCAGCCGGAATATACACGAACAAAGCAGATCTTACCAACGAAGGGGTCGGTAGCGATCTTAAATGCCAATGCAGAGAAGGGTTCGTCGTCGGAAGTGGGACGAGTGGTTTCTTCGTCTGTCTTGGTGTCGATACCCTTAATATCGGGAATATCAACAGGAGCAGGCATATAATCTACGATTGCGTCGAGCAACTTCTGAACGCCCTTGTTTCTGTAAGAGGTACCGCAGCATACGGGAACCATCTTGTTTGCGATGGTTGCAGCACGGATAGCCTTCTTTACATCTTCCAAAGGCAATTCTTCGCCTTCGAGGAAGAGCATCATAAGTTCGTCGTCGGTTTCTGCAACAGCTTCCATAAGTTCGGAATGGTACTGTTCTGCCTTATCCTTCATATCTGCAGGAATATCGCATTCTTCGATATCCTGTCCAAGGTCGTCCTTATAAATGAACGCCTTCATGGTTACAAGGTCGATAATGCCCTTGAAGTCTGCTTCTGCGCCGATAGGCAACTGAATCGGAACTGCGGGAGCCTTTAATCTGTCCTTGATCATTTCTACAACGCGGTAGAAGTTTGCACCCATAATGTCCATCTTGTTGATGTAGCACATTCTGGGAACCTGATACTTATCTGCCTGACGCCATACGGTTTCGGACTGGGGTTCAACACCGCCCTTTGCACAAAGAACGGTTACAGAGCCGTCGAGAACGCGAAGCGATCTTTCAACTTCTACTGTAAAGTCAACGTGGCCGGGGGTATCGATGATGTTGATTCTGTGATTCTTCCAGAAGCAGGTGGTTGCTGCAGAGGTAATTGTAATACCTCTTTCCTGTTCCTGCTCCATCCAGTCCATAGTAGCGGAACCTTCGTGGGTTTCGCCGATTTTATGGGTTTTACCTGTGTAATACAGGATTCTTTCGGTAGTGGTCGTCTTACCCGCGTCTATATGAGCCATTATACCGATATTACGGGTAAGCTCAAGCGGAGTTTGTCTGGCCATATACTTTTCTCCTTAATTTAATATCGCGTTTCAACGATTGACGCGGATTACCATTTGTAGTGAGCAAAAGCCTTGTTAGCTTCTGCCATCTTGTGAGTGTCGTCCTTCTTCTTCACAGCGCCGCCGGTGCCGTTAACGGCATCCATTATTTCTGCTGCGAGACGTTCGCTCATCTTGCGGTCGCTTCTGCTTCTTGCATAAGTGATGAGCCAACGAAGTCCGAGTGTCTGTCTTCTGTCAGCACGAACTTCCATAGGAACTTGGTAGTTAGAGCCGCCTCTGCGCACTGCCTTAACCTCGAGAGCAGGCATAATGTTTTCGAGAGCCTTCTTGAACTGGTCAAGGGCGTTCTCGCCTGTCTTTGCTTCGATCATAGCGAATGCATCATAAACGATCTTCTGGGCGATGGATTTTTTACCGTCGTACATAATGTTGTTGATCAACTTTGTAACGAGTGTGGAATTATACATCGGATCCGGAAGAACTTCTCTTTTGAAACCATGTACTCTTCTGGGCACTTTACTTCCCTCCTTCATAAAGATAGCGTTTTACGCTTCAATGAATTCACAGGTACTCGAAAATTACATTCCCGTTAGTGCCGATATCTATATAAATTTCATCGTATCAGCACGAGGAAAACGAAATTGTCGTTCCTGAATTTGTTTTAAGACGCAAGAAGATTGTTATTATTTCTTGGGTCTCTTGGCACCGTACTTGGAACGGGCCTGATTTCTGTTGGCTACGCCCTGTGTATCGAGCTTACCGCGAATGATGTGGTAACGTACACCGGGAAGGTCCTTTACTCTACCGCCACGGATAAGTACTACAGAGTGTTCCTGTAGGTTGTGTCCTATACCGGGGATGTAAGCAGTAACTTCAAGACCGTTAGTAAGTCTTACTCTGGCAATCTTTCTCTGAGCGGAGTTAGGCTTCTTAGGTGTCTTAATAGCTACCTTAGTGCAAACGCCTCTCTTCTGGGGGCTGGAAAGATCAGTAGAAACGTTCTTGATAGAGTTAACGCCCTTCTGAAGTGCCGGAGATTTGGACTTGTAGGTCTTGTCCTGTCTACCGTGTCTTACCAACTGGTTAAATGTAGGCATCGTGTTCTCCTTTCTTCGAATATTATTGCAAAACGCAACAGTTTGATTATACTTCAAACCGTTGCGCTTTGTCAATAGCTTTTTACTTATTTTTTGCCGATTTTCCTTGATTTTATTAGGGTTTTTTAGTAAAAACCGCAAAAATCATTCTCTAACCTCGGTTAATACTGCGGTGGGAACCTCTACCCCTGCCATTTCCGCCAGGCGGTCGCAGGTGTATTCGGTGTTCAATTCTACGGCATTATTGCCCGAAAGCTCGGCTCTTACGCCGTTTATAAAGAATATGTCGGCATCCTTTGCAAGGTATACCTTTACGGCTTTGCCGCGGCGAACCAGCTTTGAAAATTGGTTAAATCCCGCCACAAGCTTTTTGCCGCATGAACTGTCGCTCATTTTGTTTTTCCTCTGAATATTCTTATAATGTTTTGATTGCCGAGCCTGTTACGGCCCGGCAATCTTAATTTATTATTTATTCGGCATCGGTACCGTATACACCTTCTGCAGGTGCATCGCCGGTATCTATATTTACCTCGCGGTACATTTTCATACCTGTACCTGCGGGGATTAGCTTACCGATAAGAACGTTTTCCTTAAGGCCGAGCAAGGGGTCTTTCTTACCCTTGATAGCTGCTTCTGCAAGAACCTTGGTGGTTTCCTGGAAGGATGCGGCAGAAAGGAAGGAATCGGTAGACAAGGATGCCTTGGTGATACCCAACAGCTGGTTGGTACCTTCTGCGGGGATCTTGGGAGTAGCTTCGGGATGTTCGTTGTTGTAAGCCTCTACAGCCTTGTTTGCTGCATAGAATTCGCCAACGTCAACCAAAGCGCCAACCAACAGATCGGTATCTCCGCTGGAGTCGATCTTGATTTTGCGTGTCATCTGACGGGCAATTACTTCGATATGCTTATCGGCAATTTCAACCGCCTGCAAACGGTATACACGCTGAATTTCCTTGATGATGTAATCGTATACAGCATCAAGACCGTTTATACGAAGGATATCTGCAGGGCATTCGGTACCGTCGGTAAGCTTTTGGCAACGGGTAACCTTTGCACCGTCTTCAACAGCAACCTTGGTAAGCAAGGGAACGCCCACAGCCTTTTCTTCGCCGGTTTCTTCGTTGCGAACAATAAGCTGCTTGGTCTTCTTGCTTTCTTCTATGCGGAAGATACCGTCGAATTCTGCAAGAACTGCAGTCTTCTTGGGCTTTCTTGCTTCGAAGATTTCTTCAACTCTGGGAAGACCCTGAGTAATATCGCCGCCTGCAACACCGCCGGAGTGGAAGGTACGCATGGTAAGCTGAGTACCGGGTTCACCGATAGACTGAGCCGCAATAATACCTACTGCTTCGCCGATGTTTACGGGCTTGCCGCTTGTCATATCTGCACCGTAGCAGTGTGCACATACGCCGTGCTTAGCGCGGCAGTTAATGATAGAACGAATGTGAACTCTTTCGATACCTGCTTCAACGATCTTCTTAACGTGCTGTTCTTCGATCATGCAGTTATCTGCAACGATAACCTCGCCGGTTTGGGGATTAACCACGTCGCCGATGGTAAATCTGCCTGCAAGACGGTCTTCGAAGGGTTCGATAACCGCTTCCTTGCCGCCGGGAAGCACGTCTACAATACGGCTTACCCACAAGCCTTCGTCGGTGCCGCAATCAACCTCGCGGATGATAACATCCTGCGAAACGTCAACCAAACGACGGGTAAGGTAACCGGAGTCTGCGGTACGGAGCGCGGTATCAGCAAGACCCTTACGCGCACCACGGGCCGCGGTGAAGTATTCCAAAATCTTCATGCCCTCGCGGAAGTTCGCTTTAATAGGCATTTCGATGGTTTTACCTGTTGCGGATGCCATCAAACCACGCATACCTGCAAGCTGACGGATCTGCTTAATAGAACCTCTCGCACCGGAAACCGCCATCATATTAATGGGGTTGTATTTGTCGAGGTTCTTCTGAAGTGCGGTTGCAACGTCCTTGGTACATTCGTCCCAAACCGAAACAACGCGCTGGCTTCTTTCTTCATCGGAAAGCAAACCTTTGCGGTAGAAATCGGTAATAATATCTACCTTCTGTTCCGCCGCTGACAACAAGCCTGCCTTTTCGGGAGGAATTGTCATATCGTATACCGAAATGGTAATAGAGCCGCGGGTGGAATATTTAAAGCCCTGAGCCTTCATTTTATCCAACACTTCGCAGGTAACTGCGTTGCCGTGGTATTTAATACAACGGTCTACGATGGTGGAAAGCTCGCTGGAGGTGGTAACGAAATCTACTTCTAGCTTAAACTTGTTTTCGGGCTTGGTTCTGTCTACAAATCCCAAGTCCTGAGGAATGGGGTCGTTGAAGATAAGTCTGCCCAAGGTGGTTTCGGTAATGCCGGTTTCTTCTACGCCGTTAACGTTAATGGTGCGGCGCACCTTAATCTTCGCGTGCAAGCCCAAAACGCCGTTTTCGTAAGCCATAATAGCTTCGTCCTTGCTGCCGAAGAACTTGCCTTCGCCGGGTTCGCCGGATTTATCCAAGGTAAGATAGAAGGAGCCCAAAACCATATCCTGCGAAGGAACGGTAACTGCGTGACCGTTAACAGGCTTTAACAAGTTGTTGGGAGAAAGCATAAGGAACCTTGCTTCTGCCTGTGCTTCGGCAGAAAGAGGTACGTGAACAGGCATCTGGTCGCCGTCGAAGTCTGCGTTGAACGCGGAACATACCAACGGGTGAAGCTTAATAGCTCTGCCCTCTACCAAGATGGGCTCGAATGCCTGAATAGAAAGCCTGTGCAAGGTAGGCGCACGGTTAAGAAGAACGGGGTGGTCTTTAATTACAACCTCCAATGCATCCCAAACCTCGGGGGTAGCACGTTCTACGCGCTTCTTTGCATCCTTAATGTTAGAAGACTTGCCGGTGGAAACCAACTGCTTCATAACGAAAGGCTTAAAGAGCTCCAATGCCATTTCCTTAGGAAGACCGCACTGGAAGATCTTAAGTTCGGGGCCTACAACGATAACCGAACGGCCGGAATAGTCAACACGCTTACCCAAAAGGTTCTGTCTGAAACGGCCTTGCTTACCGCGAAGCATTTCGGACAAGGATTTAAGGGGACGGTTGTTGGGGCCGGTAACGGGTCTGCCACGGCGGCCGTTGTCGAACAATGCGTCAACAGCTTCCTGAAGCATACGCTTTTCGTTACGGATAATGATGTCGGGGGCGTGAAGCTCCATCAACTTCATTAAACGGTTATTTCTGTTAATTACACGACGGTAAAGGTCGTTAATATCGGATGTAGCAAATCTGCCGCCGTCGAGCTGTACCATGGGGCGGATTTCGGGAGGGATAACGGGAAGCACGTCCAAAATCATCCATTCGGGACGGTTGCCGGAAAGACGGAATGCTTCTACAACCTCTAAACGCTTGATATCGCGTACCTTACGCTGACCCTGCGCGGTAAGAAGTTCCTTTTTAAGTCTTTCGGATTCGGCTTCCAAATCGATTTCGGAAAGAAGCTTTTTAATAGCCTCTGCACCCATACCTGCCTTAAAATCGTCCTCGTACTTTTCGCGGTATTCGCGGTACTGCTGTTCGGTTAAAAGCTGATATTTTGCCAAGGGAGTTTCGCCGGGGTCGGTAACGATATACTGTGCAAAGTACAATACCTTTTCCAAAAGCTTGGGAGAAAGGTTAAGCAACAAGCCCATTCTGGAGGGGATTGCACGGAAATACCAGATGTGTGAAACGGGAGCGGCAAGCTCCACGTGACCCATTCTTTCACGGCGAACACGGCTGGTAGTAATTTCTACGCCGCACTTTTCACATATTTTGCCCTTGTAGCGAGCGCCTCTTTTATATTTGCCGCAATGACATTCCCAGTCCTTAGTCGGACCAAAGATTTTTTCGCAGAACAAACCGTCGCGCTCGGGCTTTAAGGTACGATAATTGATGGTTTCGGGCTTTTTAACTTCGCCGTAGGACCAAGATCTTATCATATCGGGAGAGGCTAAACCTATTTGTATGGATTCAAATTCAATGTTGTGTTCCATTTTTCGCATCTCCTTTATTCATCGTAATTTTCGTTTTCGTCATAAACGAAAACTTCTTCGTCAAGACCCAAATCGTCTTCGTCTTCGGCGGGTTCATCAGACAAAATTTCGATATCGCACTTTTCGTCGTCGTACATAATTTCGTCGCCGTCTTCAAGCACGCTCTTGCCCAATTCTTCCTCGCTGAACTTTCTTTCGTCGGGTCCGTCATCGTCGTCGGAGTAATCCTTCAACGGGATTTCGTTATCGTTCTTATCTAACACGCGAACGTCCAAAGCAAGGGACTGAAGTTCCTTTGCAAGAACCTTAAAGGATGCGGGCACACCGGGAGTGGGGATGTTTTGACCCTTAACGATAGCCTCGTATGCCTTAACTCTACCCTTAATATCGTCGGACTTAACGGTAAGAATTTCCTGAAGTGTATATGCGGCGCCGTATGCTTCCAACGCCCAAACTTCCATTTCACCAAAACGCTGACCGCCGAACTGTGCCTTACCGCCCAAGGGCTGCTGGGTAACCAAAGAGTAAGGACCGGTGGAACGGGCGTGGATCTTATCGTCAACAAGGTGGTGGAGCTTAAGGAAGTACATATAGCCTACGGTAACGGGGTTATCGAAGGGCTGACCGGTTCTGCCGTCGTAAAGAACGGTCTTACCGTCAACTACCTTTACCATATTTGCCTTACGCAATTCCTCGAACTCTGCCTTGTTTTCGGCAATCCATTCGCGGGTGAGCTTTTCGGTTTTCTTTTCGCCGGTTTCGGCGTCGATAATTTCTTTATAAAGTGCCTTACCATCGGGGTTTTCGTCATCGCGAAGGTCGCGGTAAAGGCCTGCCATATTTAGGCATTCTTCAATGTCTTTTTCGTTTGCACCGTCGAATACGGGGGTCATAACCTTCCAGCCTAAAGCCTTGGCGGCTCTGCCCAAGTGAACCTCTAATACCTGACCGATGTTCATACGGGAAGGAACGCCCAGAGGGTTAAGAACGATATCAAGAGGAGTACCGTCGGGAAGGAAGGGCATATCTTCGCTGGGAAGAATACGGGAAATAACACCCTTGTTACCGTGACGGCCCGCCATCTTATCGCCCACGGAAATCTTACGCTTCTGTGCAATATATACTCTTGCAACCTTAATTACGCCGGGAGCAAGGATATCGCAATCATCGCGGGAGAATACCTGAACGTCTACTACGATACCCGATTCGCCGTGAGGCAATTTAAGGGAGGTATCGCGTACTTCGCGGGCTTTTTCGCCAAAGATTGCGCGAAGCAATTTTTCTTCTGCGGTAAGCTCGGTTTCGCCCTTGGGGGTAACCTTACCTACAAGAATATCGCCGGAATGAACCTCGGCACCGATACGAACGATACCGTCTGCATCCAAATCCTTAAGCGCTTCGTCGCCAACGTTGGGAAGCTCGCGGGTGATTTCTTCCGGACCGAGCTTGGTATCTCTGGATTCGCAATAATATTCTTCTATATGAATAGAGGTGTAAACGTCATCACGTACAAGACGCTCGTTAAGAAGAACCGCGTCTTCGTAGTTGTAGCCTTCCCAAGTCATAAAGCCGATAAGAACGTTCTTACCCAAAGCAACTTCGCCGTTATCGGTAGCAGGACCGTCGGCAATAACGTCGCCCTTGTGGATACGTTCGCCCTTCTTAACAACAGGACGCTGGTTTACGCAGGTGCCCTGGTTAGAACGCTTAAACTTGATAAGGTTATATACGTCTGTACCGCCTTCGTCGTTGCGAACAACAACGTTAGAGGAGGATACGCTTTCTACAATACCGTCATTGCGGGAAAGAACAAGAACGCCGCTGTCGTAAGCGTTTTTGTATTCCATACCGGTACCAACAACAGGAGCTTCGGTGATCATAAGAGGAACTGCCTGCTTCTGCATGTTAGAACCCATCAATGCACGGGTGTTATCGTCGTTTTCAAGGAAGGGGATCATTGCGGTAGCAACCGAAACAACCATCTTGGGAGAAACGTCCATAAGGTCGATCTTGTTAGCCTCGAATTCGAGAATTTCGTCTCTGTAGCGGGCAACGATCTTACGGTTGATAAAGTTACCGTTTTCGTCGATAGGTTCGTTTGCGGTAGCAACAACGTATTCGTCTTCCACGTCTGCGGAAATATATACTACGTCCTTGGTTACAACGCCGTTTTTAACAACACGGTAGGGGGCTTCGATAAAGCCGAACTTATTTACCTTTGCATAGGTTGCAAGAGAGGAAATAAGACCGATGTTGGGACCTTCGGGGGTTTCGATAGGACACATTCTGCCGTAATGGGTGTAGTGAACGTCACGAACCTCGAAGGATGCTCTGTCACGGGAAAGACCGCCGGGACCAAGAGCAGAAAGTCTTCTCTTATGGGTAAGCTCGGCAAGGGGGTTTGCCTGATCCATAAACTGAGAAAGAGGGCTGGATCCGAAGAAATCACGGATAGCCGAAACTATGGGACGGATATTGATAAGCGACTGAGGAGTTACGGTATCGATATCCTGAGTTGTCATTTTTTCTTTAACGATCTTGTCCATTCTGGAGAAGCCGATGCGCAGCTGGTTAAGCAAAAGCTCGCCAACGGAACGCAAGCGACGGTTGCCCAAATGGTCGATATCGTCGGTCTTACCAACGTTGTGGTAAAGACAGATAAGGTAGTTAACCGATGCAAAAATATCGTCGATAGTGATATGCTTGGGAATAAGTTCATCGTGTGCAGCCTTGCAAGCCTTGATGAATTCTTCTTTATCGTTCAAGCCAACCTCGCCGATGATGCGCATAAGAGGATCGATAGCAGCGTATTCTTCCAAGCCCAATTCTTCGTTGGAAATGCCGGTAATGGCGCTTGCATCAACCATACGGTTGGTGAACACCTTTACCTCTACGTTCTTTTCTTCTTCCTCTACAGAAAGGTAAACCTCGCATACGCCTGCGCGTTCCAAGGATTCCGCTTCGCTGCGGGAAAGCTTTCTGCCTGCCTCGAACAATACCTCGCCGGTGATGGGGGAAACCGCATCGCGGGCAAGAACCTGTCCGGTTATACGCTTTGCAATAGCAAGCTTCTTATTAAATTTATATCTGCCGACCGGAGAAATGTCGTATCTCTTTTCGTCAAAGAAAAGATTGTTAATAAGTATCTGTGCGCTTTCTACAATGGGGGGGTCGCCGGGACGAAGCTTGCGGTAAATTTCCTTAAGTGCTTCGTCAACGGGGTTAGTCATACCGCCGGTTTGGATAACCTTTTCCACTTCCTGAAGCATGGTATCCTTTTCGAAGGTAGCTTTAAGAAGATGTTCTTCGCCGAACTTTTCTAAAATTTCTTCGTTGGTGCCCAAGCCAAAGGCGCGCAAAAGCACGGTAATGGGAATTTTACGGTTTTTGTCGATACGAACGTAGAAAACGTCGGAGTTATCGGTTTCGTATTCCAACCAAGCGCCACGATAGGGGATAACGGTAGACGTAAGGAGGTTTCTGCCGGATTTATTGTCGATTGCATCGTAATAAATGCCGGGGGAACGCACTACCTGAGATACAACAACGCGTTCTGCGCCGTTTATAATAAAGGTACCGCTGTCTGTCATGAGCGGGAAATCGCCCATATAAATTTCTTGCTCCTTAACTTCGCCGGTGATTTTGTTCGTAAGACGAACTACCACCTTAAAGGGAGTAGCGTAATTGAGGTCCCTGTCCTTACATTCTGCAATAGTGTACTTGGGAGCTTCATCAAGAGAATAATCCACAAACTCGATAATGAGATTGCCGGAATAATCCGCCATGGGCGAAATATCCCTTAATACTTCCCCGATGTCGTGCTCTACAAAATCCTTGAAGGACTTTTTCTGTACTTCAATAAGATTGGGGATTTCGAGAACCTCATCGTTCTTGGAAAAAGACATTCTAAGAGTTCTTCCGAGAAGTCGTTCTTTTACCATAATGCCATTCACTCCATTCTTAATCCTCCGCCGCGGTGGGCGGGAAATCCACGGGTTTTGTTCTCCGGTGCGGAAATTAAGCACATTTTGACACCGCTTTTTTAATTGCGGTTTGAAAATTTTAGCGATAACATCCGCATTGTAATGCAGTTTACAACTATAACACGTTTTCAAGGGTTTGTCAATATCTTTTTACAAAAATTATGGCAATTTTTCACATTTTCACATAAATTCTTTCCGATTGACAAATTTTAGCCCTTTATATATAATAAATAATGAAGAATTCGAAATTTTGCGTTTTTTGGGAGCCTGTTATGCCAAGATTATCTAACCAAAAGCTTAAGCTTGCCTATTTACAGCAAATATTTTTAAACCAAACCGACAAAAACCACCCTATTACCACCAAGCAGATTATTGATGCCTTGGCGGCAAAAGGGGTTTCTGCCGAGCGCAAAAGTATTTACGACGATATAGAAGCCCTGCGGATTTTGGGTATGGATATCCAAGCCATAAAAGGCAAATCCACAGGCTATTACCTTGCAAACAGAGATTTTGATATTTCCGAGCTAAAGCTGCTTACCGATGCGGTGGCGGCATCGAAGATTATTTCGGAAAGCCAAAGCCAAAGGCTTATAAAAAAGTTAGCTTCCCTTGCCTGCCTGCACGACAGAGCATCGCTTAACCGCAGGGTTTTTGTTTCCAACCGAAGTAAAAACACCGATAACGATATCTTAAAAGCCGTAGACCTTATTCACCAAGGTATAGAAAAGGATTTATCGGTAAAGTTTAAATATTTTTCCTGGACACCCCAAAAAACCAAGGAATACCGCCGTGACGGCAGGTTTTATTCGGTAAGCCCTTGGGCTTTGGTCTGGGACGACAGCTGTTATTACCTTGTTGGGTACGATAACGACCTTTGCCAAATACGCCATTTCCGCGTGGACAAGATGGAAAAGATAATTCTTTCCTCGCTTCCCCGCCAAGGCAAGCAGGAATTTAAGAATTTTGATATAGACGCCTATTCCGACGCCGCCTTCGGTATGTTCGGCGGCAAGCCCCAAAGGGTTACAATGCGTTGCGCCAACCGCTTGGCGAACATTATGCTTGACCGCTTTGGCAAGGATACGGTTATACTTTGCGACGGAGACAGCTTTAGAATTACGGTAAACGTTATCCCAAGCCCCGTGTTTTTGGGCTGGGTGTTAAGCTTTGGCAACGAGGTAGAGATTTTATCACCTGCCGAGGTTGCGGAAAGCGTTAAAGCTTTAAAATAAAAAACAAAAAATCCCCTTGATTAGCATTGTGCTTTAACGAGCACAATGCAGCGATATAAATCCCTAACGGGATTTGCGATATACGCCAAGGCGTGCGATATGTGTTCCCCACGCGATATGCCCTGCGGGGCGCGAAGGGATTTGTATCATATCGCATTTAACGGTAGGTAAATATATCGCTTTTGCAAAAAGGCAAAAATATCGCATTGCATAGCAATATATCGCAAAAAACAACTACCCGAAAAAGAGTTTTTTCTCTTATTCGGGTAGTTTTGTCTTATACTGTAACAAGCAGTGAATTTTTTCGTTATTCTTCTTTATGCTTTCTGCAAATATTTACGGGGCTGGTTTCCCAAGCGTTAAAAATGCGCTGTTTTACGCCTTTATCGTTGCGTTCCATTTCTGCAAGCTTGGTTTTTGCATCCTCCCGGCGGGTATAACCGTCGGCAGGGCAATTTTTGGGAACGGGGGTTATTCCGCAGGCTCTTACAAAATGGCTAACCTCTTTTTCGGGGGCGTAAAGCAAGGGGCGGATAACCGAAATATCGCTGCGGCTTAAATAGGTTACGGGGCGGAAGCAATCGAACCTGCCCTCTATAAACAAATTCATAAGTATGGTTTCCACCGCATCGTCGAAATGGTGGCCCAAGGCAAGCTTGTTACAGCCCAAATCCTTGGCGGCGCTGTGCAAAGCGCCGCGGCGCATATTCGCGCACAGCGAGCAGGGGCTTTTTTCCTTGCGAATTTCGAACACTACCGAATAAATATCGCTGTCAACGCTTTTTAATTCTAAGCCTAATTCGGCGCATAAACTGCGGGAAACCTCGTCGGTTTCGTTGGGGAACCCCATACGCAGGTTTACGGGGACTATTTCGAACCTTTTGGGATAAAATCGGGAAAGCCCGTGCAATGCGCAAAGCAGGGCAAGGCTATCCTTCCCGCCGGAAACGCCTACGGCGATTTTGTCGCCCTCTTGTATCATATCGTATTCCTCGATAGCGCGGCGGGTATATGACATTAATTTTTGCAAAGCTTTGGAATTTATCATAAATCTGTTCCGTAATCGCAATATATTTTAATAGGGCATTCCTTGCATTTGGGCGAGCGGGCGGTGCACACTTCCCTGCCGAATATTACTATTCGGTGGCAAAAATCGCTTTGTTTTTCCAAGGGGATAAGCTTAGACATAACTCTTTCGGTCTTTAAAGGGTCCTTACCTTCGGTAAACCCTAACCGACCGCAAATACGTATGCAATGGGTATCGGCAACTATTCCGCCAAGGCCGTATATATCCCCCAAAAGCAGGTTGGCAACCTTTCTGCCAACGCCCCGAAGGGTTAAAAGCTCTTTCATTTGGTCGGGTATTACACCGCCGTAAACGGTGGTAAGCCGTTGACAGCATTCCTTTAGCGCCCTTGCCTTGGAACGGTACAAGCCCACCGAGCGTATGGCGTTTTCGATATCGCCCAAAGGGGCGTTTGCCATATCGGCGGGGGTTGGGAACTGCTTAAAAAGCGATTTAGAAACAATATTTACCCTTGCATCGGTGCATTGCGCCGAAAGTATTGCCATAATAAGCAATCTGTAAGGGTCCTCCTGCCAATGCAACCCGCACTGAACGTTGGGATAAATTTGCTCTAAAACGGAAATTATACCGTTGATTTTATTATTCATGACCAATCTTCAAAAATAAAGTTTACGTCACCGGAAAGCAGCGAAAGCGAGCCGCGGTAGATAATTTCGGCTCTGTCGTCGAAATTGCGCTTAAGCTTTTCGGCATAGGCACGCTCGGTAACGAAAACCTGTGTGGAAAAAATGGTTTTTTGGTTATCGATAATAGAGCAATGCAAGGAATAACCGTTGGCTTCCTCGGTAATACGGCTTATTATACGGTTACCGCTGCGGTTAAAGGCAATTAAACGCAAGGCACTGCGCAGAGCTCTATCCTTAATAACGGTTAAAAGCTTGCTTTCGTAGCTTTCCAAAACGCTTTTGCCCGTGTGGGAAACGGCATAAAGGCGGTTGCCCTCTTCGCCAAGCTCTATAATCTGACCGCGCTCTAAAAGCTCGGAAAAGCAGATGGCAAAATCGAAGTGGTTAACAAATTCGTCCTGAACCACAATATCGTGAACGGTGTTATAGTTTAATGCCTCGCCCACGCTGTTAAGCAAGAATAATATAAATATTTTTACGTCTGTTGGGTTTTCAAGCTTCAAAAATATCACCCGTTTCGGTTTTATTTTGCATTTTTAAAATTCTTTGGATAGCCATTATACTATACTTCGACATAATTTTCAAGAATTAGTTACAAAACTTATTGCAGAAATACTTGAAAATTTACCTTAATATGATATACTTATAATGAATAATTATATGGAGCGGAATTAATGGTTCTTAAATTTCACGGCGGAGTGCATATTAACGCAAAGAAGCTCTTTGCCGACAGCGAAATTAAATATATAGATAACTGCTGGGCAATTTGTATTGCCGCAGGCGAGGAATATTCCTTGGTTGCAGAAATAGGGGCGCAGGTTTACGGCGGCGAGCTTTTGGGCTTTTCCGACGGCACCCCCGTTTATGCATCGGTAAGCGGTTGCTTTAACGGCGTTTTGGAAATAGAGGGTTCCCTTTATTTTACGGTTATAAGCGACGGCGAAAACAACCAAACGCCCCCTTACGAGCCGGAACAGCGCGCTCTTACACAGCTTACCAAAGAGGATATTATTTTTGCCGCAAGGCAGTTTGCGGTTATGGACTCAAGAAGCGGTATGCCCTTGTGGAAGCTTTTATCCCAAACAGAAAACTGCCGCAGGGTGGTTATAGATTGCACCGAGCCCTTCCCCCACAGCGCACTGTTAGAGCAGGTTTGCCTGGAAAACGCAAGACAGCTTGTTTACGGCAGTAAGATTTTGCTGCAGGCGACGGGTGCTTTAAAATGCGTTTTTGCCTTGGAATGCGGCAAAAAGAAGGTTATTAACGCCATAGGCGGCTATGCCCACGACGAAAAGCTTTTTGCGGCGGCGCCCTTAGAGGAAAAATACCCTTATACCGACCGCGCCTTGGTTTATGCGCTTTACGTTAAAAATTTAGATATGAACGAAACACCTGCGGAAAACGGAATTCTTATTGTTTCTGCCGAAGCCGCCATTGCCCTTTTTAACGCAATGGTAAGCGGTATGCCCCAAACCCGCCGTTTTGTTACGCTTTGCGGCGACGGGTTCGAAAACGGCGGTAATTTTTCGGTTCCCCGCGGGATAACCTTCCACGATTTGCAGGTTATTTGCAACGGGTTCCCCCAAGATAAGCTTATTGTTAAAAACTCTTTGCTTTCGGGGCAACAGGTTGCGGGCGCGTTGGACGACAGCACCATAGCTATTTTGGCGGCAGAGGATAAAAAAATCCCCCAAAAACCCTGTATTTCCTGCGGGGAATGCGCCAACGTTTGCCCTGTAAAGCTGTTCCCTGCCGAAATTTTATTGGGCAAAAGCCAACGTATGTACGAAAAATGCGTTGCCTGCGGCGCTTGCGAATATGTTTGCCCAAGCGCTATCCCTTTAATGAACCTTATTAAAACCAAGGAGGGCGACAGCAATGAATAAAACCGCGTTACCCCCCTATATACACACCCAAAAGGATTATTGGGGCAGAACCAAGGATTGGGCGATTGCCCTTTTGCCCGTTTTAATCTGGAGCGTGTTTGTTTTCGGCGCAAGGGTTATTACCCTTTGCGTTGTTGCCGCGGCTTTTGGGTTGGGCTTTGATTATATCGCCCAAAAATATATTTTAAAAGCCGAAAAGGGCTGGCAGATAGACGGTATGGCGGCGATATATTCGGTTTTAACCGTATTTTGTATGCCCGTAGTGGTGCCCTTGTTTTTGCCCGTTTGCTCGGCGGCTTTGGTCGTTGTTGCAAAGAATTTGCGGGTTATACGGGGCAAACGGCTTTTTAACCCCTTTATATTCTCTACCGCAACCCTTTATTTATGCTTTAACGGGTTAATGACCTCCTTTACCCGCCCCTTTGCTTATTTTTCTGCCTTCACCCCCGTTTTAGACGGCAAATTAGTGCAAGGCTACAGGGTTTTATCGCCCTTGGAATATATGGCCGACGGCAGTGTTTACGAGGACGGTGTTCTTGCACAGCTTTACGGCTTTGCATCCGGCAACATAGGCGAGATTGCCGTTGCCGCTATGGCGGTTTCGTTAATTTGGCTTTTAATCCGCAAGGAAGCAAGCTTTAACTGCACCGCGGCGATGCTGTTCCCCATTTTGGTGCTTTCGTTGGTGTTCCCATCGGGGGATGCGGAAAGCAATTATTACGCGTACAGCGTTCTGCTTTCAGGCGGGATAGCCTTTATTTCGGTTTTTGCCCTTAGCGAAAGCCACACGGTGCCTCTTACAAGCCTTGGCAAGGTAATTTTCGGTGCGGTGTGCGGTTGCCTTATATTTATATGCCGCAAGCTTTTTGGCGGAATAGAGTGCGGATATTATATCGTTTTATTGCTTAACGTTGTTTCGCCCTTTATAGAAAAATTTACCCGCCCCAAAGATAAAATCAGAAAGAAAAAGCAAAAGGAAGAACAAATTCCCGCCGCTTGATTTTTTGGAATGAAGAACGATATTTTAGAGCTTGAAATAACCGATATAACCCCCGAGGGCTTTGGCGTTGGCAGAAGCGACGGCAAGGTTTATTTCGTTGCGGATACCGCAATAGGCGACGTTGCAAAATGCCTTGTGTTAAAGGAGCTTAAAAGCCACGCCTTTGCAAAATTGCTCGAGCTTGTTAAGCCGTCTAAAGCGCGTACAGAGCCGCAATGCCCCGTTGCAAAAAAATGCGGCGGTTGCTCGTTACAGCATATTTTATATTCTGCCGAAGCAGAGCTTAAGCAGAACTTTGTAAAGCAATCCTTTGCCAGAATAGGCAATATGGATATTTTGGTTAACCCTACCGAAATTGGGGCTGAAAGCAAATACCGCAACAAGGTTCAATACCCCTTTGGAAAAGGGGAAAACGGGGAATGCGTTTTCGGCTATTACGCAAAGCGTTCCCACAGAATTATCCCCCACGAGCAATGCCTTTTGCAGGATAACGTTTTTACACAAATTGGGGCTTGCTGTGCCGAAATTGCCAACAAAAGCTTTTTAAAGCCCTATGACGAAGCCACGGGAAAGGGTGTTTTGCGCCATATTGTAATGCGCAAGAACCGCAAGGGCGATATTTTGGTTTGCTTGGTGGTTACCGAAAACCACAAAAAGCTTTTACCCTTGGCAGAAAAGCTTAAGGCAAAGTTTGATTGTATTACGGGTATACATATAAACATAAACAAGCGCCGCGATAACGTTATTTTCGGCACCGAAACTATTTGCCTTTTGGGCGATAAGGTTTTGCAGGATACCCTTTGCGGCAAGACCTTTAATATTTCCCCCACGGCGTTTTATCAGGTTAACGCCGAAATGGCACAGCGGCTTTACCAAAAAGGAAAAAGCCTTGTTTCGGATAAAAAGGGCAAGGTTATTTTAGACCTTTATTGCGGTGCAGGCACCATAGGCATTTGCCTTGCAAACAGCGAAGATAAGCTTTGCGGTGTAGAGATTATAGAATCTGCCGTAATAAACGCAAAGGAAAACGCAATAATTAACGGCAGAAGCGAGGAAAACACTCTTTTTGTATGCGGCGATGCGGCAATAGGCGTTGCGGAATGCAAAAAACGCTTTGGCGACCCTTATACCATTATTGTTGACCCACCCCGAAAAGGGCTTGATAAAGAGGTTATACAAACGGTGGCAGAGGCTTCCCCCAAGGAAATTTTGTATATTTCCTGCGACCACGCCACCCTTGCACGGGATTGCGCCATTTTTAAGGAATACGGCTATACCACCTGCGAGGCAACTCCTTTTGATTTGTTTCCAAGAACCGGCCACGTGGAAACTATTGTTTGCCTTCGCAAACAATAGTTTCAGCGATATAAATTCCCAACGGAATTTGCGATATACGCAACTGCGTGCGATATACCTGCGGTGCGATATGTCCCTTCGGGACGTGATTGGGAATTTATATCATATCGCAACCGAGCGAAGCACGGTTATATCGCATTTGAAAAATATATCGCGCGAGCAAAGCGAGTATATCGCAGAATAGAGGCTTCTTATCCCAAGAACCGGCCACGTGGAAACTATTGTTTGCCTTCGCAAACAATAGTTTCGGCGATATAAATTCCCAGCGGAATTTGCGATATACGCAACTGCGTGCGATATACCT
>JAFYOG010000073.1 GCA_017560285.1 Clostridia bacterium | reverse complement strand
TCCCGCGAAGCTGACCATATTATTAACGAGGCCGAGAGATTAATTAAAAAGGGCTATAAGGAAATTATATTAACGGGTATAGAAGTTAGTGCTTATAATAAAATTCCTTTGCCACAGCTAATAAAATCGGTATCTGAATTAAAGGGCTTAGAACGTTTAAGGCTTGGCTCTTTAACTCCAAACCGTATTAATGTAGACTTTATGGAAACCGTTTCCAAGTGCGTTAATTTTATGCCCCATATTCACCTATCCTTGCAATCCTGTTGCGATGAAATTTTAACCGCTATGAAACGCCCCTATAAAAAAGCCGACGTTATTGATAAGGTTAATTTAATACGTAAATATATCCCAAACTGTATTATAACAGCCGATATTATCGTAGGATTTCCCGGCGAAACCGAAGAAATGTTTAAGGAAACAGTCGATACTTTAAAAGAATTGCAACTGTTTCACGTTCACTCTTTTCCTTATTCCGAAAGAGAAGGTACTCCTGCGGCTGTTATGCCCAACAGCGTACCTAAGGCAATAAGAAGCGAAAGAAATAATAGCTTAATTAGCGAAATTAATATTGTTAAAGAAAATATATTATCTTCTATGTACGGCAAAGAAATAGCTGTTCTTATCGAAAAAATTAAGGATGGATATGCTTACGGCCATACCGAGGAATTTATCGAATCTAAGCTAATTAATAAAGGTTATACCGTAGGTAGCATTGTAAAGGCAATTGGCGAATCTCAAGAAAACGGTATACTTGCAGCTACCCCTATATAAAGGAGAAAATTATGTCAAATTCATTCGAAAAACTATATAAAGAGGATTATGCGGTTTTATTTAAAAGCATAAACTCAATTACGGTAAACGACCCTGTAATGAAGGACGCTTTTGATAAATTTTGTGATATATACGGCTATAACCGTTCGGTAACTATTGCAGAGCTTTTATCTTTTAACGGCTGCGACCGCCCGAAAGTAAAAGACGGCAACGTTATATTATCGTATACCGGTAATATAACCAATTCAAAGCATATTAAAAATGCTCTTTCCGGCTTGCATTCGTTAATGAGTTTGGATAAGGGCTTTTCCTTGCAAGGCATTGCCGAACAAATTAATATCGATTATTTACAAACCTATAATTACGTTATCCTGCCCGAAAATAAGGTCGAAAAAATCATAAAAAAGGGTGCTAAGGATAATCTTGTTTTTAAAAAGATGGGAAAAATCAATTCTTCCAATAAAGCAAGCATCAACTGCGAAAGCGGCATTGAAAGTATAGATAAATCGGATTTTGATAAAATCGATAATATAGTTATCACAAATTTTTATATTGAAGATTTCGTAAAGGGCTATCAATCGGCTTGCTCTGTTAAAATAAGCGATTGTATTTCCGATAATAATATTCTTAGATTTGGCATAATCGGCGCTGTCGAAAAGATATTTGCAAGAGCTTTGGGTGTATTTGCGGCATCTGTGCAATATAAAATGCCACCAATTAAAATTGTATTTGCAAACGAAGATAATATAACCGTTGCAGTACCGCGACCTAACGTTGCAGACGGCGATTATTTTTATTTGTTAAAATTACGTACAATAGAAAACGGTATTCCCGAAAGAATACATTATTCTCAATTATGTTATTATTTAACCGAAAAGAAAAGGGAAGGCATAATAAAAGATGTTCTCCCAATGAAGGAGAACATCCAATCGGTTTTAAAAAGGTTGCAGGGTGAAAGCTTGGTTTACGAACAGCTTTCTGAACTTCCCGAAAACTGTTACGGCGCAATAGTAAGTGTGCCGAGAGGTGAATCGGTTAACGGCTTAAAACTGGGCTATTTTAAATGTAAGTAAGAATTTCGCCTATACCGTTTAAAATAATATCGGGGGCGTTATCTTCGTTAACGTCCTCTATTTTTGTTTCGCCGCTTAAAACAAGCACAGACATTAAACCGTTGTTTTTGCCAAGAGCAATATCGGTATATAATCTATCGCCAACGATTGCGGTTTCGGCAAAGGGTGTTTCGAACAATTCCGAAATCATATCTGCGGTTTCTCTATGCGGTTTGCCGAAGTATTTAGGCTCCTTACCGGTAGATGCGGTTATAAGCGCCGCTATAGCACCGCTATCGGGAATAAATCCTGTTTCTGTAGGGCAATTATAATCGGGGTGAGTACAATAAAAATCCGCCCCGTTGCGTATTAAATCGCATGCTATTACAAGCTTTTCATAGGTAAGCGTGGTATCAAAAGAGCTTACAACAATATTTGCATTTTCGGAAAGCTCTATACCTGCATCTCTAAAAGATTGCTCAAGGGCAGGGGTACCAACCAAATATACAGCCTCGTTGGGGCGGTTTCTCTTTAAATATTCAATAGTAACGTCACCTGCGGTAACAACGTCGTTGCGTTCGGCTCCAAACCCCATTCTGTTTAGTTTATCAACGTAATTCTGAGGATTTTTCGATGCATTGTTTGTAAAGAAAACAACGCGCTTGCCCATTTTTCTCGCGGTATGAATAAATTCTATAGCGCCGGGTAGGATTTTTTCGCCTAAATAGATTGTTCCGTCCATATCAAGAACAAATAGATTGATTTTTGATAATTCACTTTTGTCCATAACGTTTTCCTCACATATACTTGTTATTGTTTATTATAACTTAATTTTAATATTTTTTCAATAGGTGATAATGTATGAACAACAAAAAATTAAAGGAAAAGCTAAAGCTTCAAAAAGCCGACAGAGAACGTCCTTTGCGTGTTGTTGAATATATAGAATATCCGTTTATTCTTGACGGAAGTAACGTAGAACTGCAAGAAAGCTATATTCTTTCCGATAAAGAAACCTATGATGTTTTTGCATCGTTTATTTTTAAAAACATAGGTAAGCTTCCGGTTAAGAAGCTTAATATACGGCTATCCTGCTATCAATATCAAAATATTCCCTATACAAACATAGATTTTACCTATTCTGCCGACGATTTAACCTTTGGTATTATAAGCAAAAGAAACCGCGAATTAAAGTTAAATGAATGTAACAAACGAACAGAGATTTATCAAGGCGAATGCTTCGGTTCCTGTGTTCTTATTCCAATGCCCGAAACCTATTTTAAAAAAATGGAAGTGTATATAAGGTCCATAGAATATTCCAATGGCACCGTAGATACCTTAAACATTAAGGTTGCGGGCAATACAAAGCGATATAACGATTTAGACAACATAAGCAAAATGGTTTATACGCGAGTTAATATTTACTTGGCTGCAGAAAGCGCATTTCCTACAAAGGTTATACCACAATTCTCTAATACGGGATGGTTGTGCTGTTGCGGCAATAAGAACGCTGCAGATTCGCAAAACTGCGAGACTTGCGGTCGTGAAAAATCATGGCAAGAAAGCTCTGTTACCGCAACTGCATTAGAGGAAACAAAGCAAAAATTGATTTCCGACCCTAACGAAAGAACACTTCACGATAAAACCAACTATGCGCAAAATAAATATTTGGAAGACGATAAGCAGATTCAAGAAAAAATCCAACAGTACGAAAAGGCTATCGAAAACGTTGCCCTTGCAGAGAAAAAACGGGAACGCAGAAAACTGATGGTGCTTCCTAAATTAGCACTATGGATAGGTACAGTGTATTTAATAGCAAGAATATTAAATTGGCTGATAAATAAGGTATAATGTTAAATTTCATATAATATTGAATTTTAGCATTTGTTGTGATATATTATATTTGTAATTTTTCATTTAAAGGATACTTATGAACAACAATAATTCATTTGAACCTAACAGTAAAACACCGTTTTTACTACAGCATTCGGTAGTGTTAATTTATACACTTTCGATGTTTTTGGTGTTTCCCTATTATCTTACACAAAAGTATAATGCGGCACGTACCGATAAATATCAGTTGTTTTTAACTATTACTACCATTGCGATGATATGCACTTTGATGTTTTTGTTATCGGATTATTTTTCAAGAAAAGGGTTCAACATCAAAGCCAGCATAAAAGAGATAATTAGAAGCTTTAATTGTGTCGATTATTTGGTAATTCTGTTTTTTGCCGTAAATTTAATATCTTCTGTTTTTGCTACGGCAAACGGCGGTTCTTTTTGGGATTATTTTAACGGCAGTTTGGGCAGAAATATGGGTGTTTGGGTTCAGTTAATGCTTATGATTGCCTATTTTTTAGTATCAAGATTGTTTTATTTGCGAAAATACGTTTTGCAGTTGTTTATGCTTGGTATGGCAGGTATGACTTTGTTGGCTGTGCTTAACTTTTATCATATCGACCCATTAAACATCTATGATGGATACAGCGCCTCTATTGTAAATAAATTTATATCAACAATCGGCAACAAAAATATGCTTTCTGCAATGATATGCGTTGCACTGCCTTATTCGGTAGGAATGAGCCTTGTTTCCGAAAATATTATAAACCGTATTATAGCCTACGTAAGTGTGGGAATACAGTTTATGGGTTTAATCGTTGCAACAAGCGACGGCGGATTTTTAGGTTGTTTTATAGGTATTTTTGCTTTGTTGATTTTTGCCTGCAGAGATCTTAAACGTTTGTTTAGATTCTTCGTTTCGTTGGCTGTTATGGTTTTTTCCTCAAGATTGCTATACTTCTTCGATTTAGCTATGGATGGCAATAACAAAGGGTATACAAGTTTTTCCAAGCTGTTTGTATATAACCATACCGTATGGTTGATAGTTTTACCCATTATTATAGCCCTGTGTTCTTTAATCTATTATATAAGCATAAATAAAGAGCGCTTTAATATTGCGCTCATTAAAAAGGTATTGTTTATATCCGTTTTGGTTATTCTCACGCTGATAATTGTTATAAGCGCAGTGCTGTTCGTATATATTTCAAATTTAGATAACTTCGAACCTTATAAAGATAATGAATTCTTATCATTCTTTAGGTTCGATGACGATTGGGGAACGCACCGCGGATTCTTTTGGATAAGATCCTTCGAAATAATAGGGGAATATGATTTCCGCGAATTTTTGTTTGGCAGCGGCCCCGATTCATTCAAATCAGAGTTCTATCAATATAACAGTGAGCTTCTTGAAAAATACAATGAATCTTCCAGTAACGCAGCCCATAGTGTTTATATCAATTATTTCGTCACCCTTGGCATTTGGGGATTTGCAGTATATGTAATATTAGTTATAAGTGCAATAGTTACAGGCGCAAAATTTGCTCTAAAGAATCCGTTGGCGTTAGTTTGCTTTGGTGTAATTGTTTCTTTTGCCGCGCAGGATTTGGTAAATATCGCAAACCCGATAAACACACCTTGGTTTATAATTATGATCGCTATCTGCCAATCAACACGTAAACAATATAACAGTACTGAAGAAATTACCAATCTTATTTAAAGTATCATTTCAATAAGCTTTACAACAGCAGGGGAGGGTGTAACGTTTTTTAACGTACATATACCAATGCTTCGTGTGGGCATTTTGAAATTTGTTTTTAGGCTAAAAACACCCTCATCCATATTCGCAAACTCCTCGGTAACGCATGCGATACCGAGGTTTCTTTTTGCAAAATCAATAAGTAGATCGTGGGAACCTAATTCAAATTCAGGGTTTAAGGTAATTCCCATTTTGCTAAAATATTCATCGGTGTTTTTTCGCGTGTTGGATTTAGGCTCTAACATAACTAACGGCAGGGCAGCTATGTCTTTAGCAGTAAGACATTTTTCTTTTAAATGGGCATATTTATTACCCGCTATAAATATATCGTTTAACGTTTCGGTCTTAATAATATTAATATTAGAATATTTATCTTCATCTACAGGTAAACTTACAAAAGCTATATCTACCATACCGGAATTAAGCTTAGACAGCGTTTCTTCCGTAACACGATTAACAATCTCTATTTTAATACCTGGGTAAATATTATGAAATTGCTCTAACTTGGAAAGCAAATAATACCTTGTGATAGTGTCGCCGGAACCAATACGCAAACTACCTTCGTCTAAGCTCTTCATTCGGGAAAAAAGATTTTCTGCGTTTTCAATTTCCAATAACGATTTTTTTACGTATTCCAACAACAGCTCGCCCTGCGGTGTAAGCTTAGCGCCCTTTCTGCCGCGCGCAAAAAGCATAGCGCCTAATTCCTGCTCTAAAATACGTATTTGCTGGCTAACCGCGCTTTGGGTGATATAAAGGGATTTTGCCGCATCCGAAAAGCTGCCGCAGGTTGCCGCCGCATAAAAAACCTTATATTGTTCTAATTTAATATTCATAAGCACACCTTATATATACCATTATTATTAATTGCTTGACTTATGGTATAACTTATAATATAATATTAATGTTAATTTGTCAATATAGTTTTGGAGGCAAAAATTATTATGGAAGAAAGACTTATTGGTACAGTCTCCCGCGGTGTTAGAGCACCTATTATCCGTCAGGGAGATGATATTGCGGCTATAGTTGCCGAAAGCGTAATTAATGCTGCTAACAGTGAAAATATTGCTATCCGCGACCGCGACGTTGTTGCGGTAACAGAAGCTGTTGTTGCTCGTGCGCAGGGTAACTATGCATCCGTAGATCAAATTGCAACCGATATAAAATCTAAATTTATCGATGGCACCTTCGGTGTTATATTCCCCATTCTTTCCCGTAACCGCTTTGCTATTTGTTTAAAGGGTATAGCTCGCGGCGCAAAGAAGATTGTGCTTATGCTTTCCTATCCTTCCGATGAAGTTGGTAACCATCTTATCGATTACGATTCCTTAGATGCTGCCGGCGTTAATCCTTGGACCGACGTACTTACCGAAGCTAAATATCGCGAGCTATTCGGCATTGTAAAGCACCCCTTTACAGGTGTAGATTATATCGAATATTATCGTGAACTTATCGAATCCCAAGGTTGTGAAGCGGAAATTATTCTCGCTAACGATTGCCGCAAGATTTTAGATTACACCGATTGCGTTCTTACTTGCGATATTCATACCCGCGAACGCAGCAAACGCTTGCTTAAAGCTGCAGGTGCAAAGGTTGTATACGGCTTGGATGAAATTCTTACTTCTTCTGTAGACGGTTCCGGCTTTAACGAAAAATACGGTCTTTTGGGTAGTAATAAAGCCACCGAAGATACCGTTAAGCTTTTCCCTCGTGAATGCGAAGGCGTTGTAGAAAAAATTGCATCCATTCTTAATAAAGAAACAGGTAAGAACGTAGAAGTTATGATCTATGGTGACGGTGCATTTAAAGACCCTGCCGGAAAGATATGGGAGCTTGCTGACCCGGTTGTTTCTCCCGCATATACCGCAGGTTTAGAGGGACAGCCCAACGAAGTTAAGCTTAAATACCTTGCAGACAACGATTTTAAACATTTGTCCGGCAAGGAACTTAAAGATGCTATAAGCGAATATATTCGTAAGAAAGACGACGATTTGGTTGGCAAAATGGCATCTCAGGGTACTACTCCCAGAAGATTAACCGACCTTATCGGTTCTCTGTGCGACCTTACCTCGGGCAGTGGAGATAAAGGTACACCTATTGTTTGGGTACAGGGTTACTTCGATAACTATACTGTATAATTATTAAAGGTGCGGGTTTTCCGCACCTTTTGTTTTTATTTTTATAGCAAAAAACAGCCGCTTCGTAATGAAGCGGCTGTTTAATATTATTTAAAGGGGTTTACCGAAAATAGATTGATAAGTAATTTCCAATCTACCCTTCAATACGAAGTCAAGCCAAGATTCAAATGCGTTGGTAAAAACGTATTCGGGTTCTTCTTCGCCATCTTCTTCGCCGTTATCGGGGTCTTCGGCATCTGTGCTTTCGTCAGAGGAATCAGCAGAAGCATCTTCAGAGGATTCAGCGGAAGCATCTTCAGAGGATTCGGCGGAAGCATCTTCGGAGGAATCAGCAGAAACATCTTCGGAAGATTCGGTAGAAGCATCTTCAGAGGATTCAGTAGAAGCATCATCGGAGGATTCGGTAGAAGAATCTTCTGTACCGTCGCCTTCGCCTTCAGCGGGGGCTTCAACAACTTCCTTCTTCAAATAGCCCATAGCTACAAGAATTTCGGTTCTGATTTCTTCGGTATCTTCAATATTGTTATCAGTTAGAATGGTGGTAATCCATTCGTTAACGGTGGTTTCGATAACAGTGTTAATTTCAGCAATTACTGCATTGTTGTATTCGTTGATCAATGCGTTGATCTTTGCATCAACTCTGCCGGGGATACTGTCGGGAATAATATAGGTTTCCAAACGTTCCTTATCTGCAAGATATTCTGCAGAGGATTCAATTTCCTGCTTGATCTTGTTCTTA
>JAFYOG010000072.1 GCA_017560285.1 Clostridia bacterium | reverse complement strand
ATTACAAAAACTTTAGATGTATTGCCGATAAATGCACCCATAGCTGTTGCATAGGCTGGGAAATTGATATCGACGAAGAAGCTTTGCAAAAATATCAAGCCCTAAACGGCGGTTACGCAGAAGCGATAAAAAACAGCATAGATTTTGAAGAAACGCCCCATTTTCGCCTTTGCCGCCATGAAAAATGCCCCCATTTAAACCAAAAAGGGCTGTGCAATATTATTTTAAATTACGGCGAGGGCTTTTTGTGCGAAATCTGCCGCGAGCACCCACGGTTTTATAACGAAACCGCGTGCGGGTTAGAGCTTGGCATAGGTATGGCTTGCGAGGAAGCGGCAAGGATAATTCTTTCTGCAAAAAATTACCAAACCCTTTATAGGGTAGGGGAATACCATAGCGGGGAATACGAATTCGATTTTAACGCCGTTGCCTGCCGAGAGGGAATTTATAAAATAATTTCCAACGAAGCAAAGCCATACGAGGAAAGAATTAAAGAGCTTTATGCTTTTTACGGCATTTACCCCAACGCTATTTCCGATATCCGTTGGAAAGCGGTTATAGAAAGCTTGGAATACCTTGACCAAGGGCACAAAGAGCTGTTTTTAAACTATAGCTCTGCCCTTTCTTCCTGCGCCGACGTTTATTTAGAGCGTGCCTTGGCTTATTTTATATACCGCCATTGCAGCGGCGCAACAGACCAAGCGGAATTTTATGCTTCCTTGGGGTTTTCTTTGTTTTTAGAACGGCTTTTTGCATCGGTTATAAAATCAAGGGGCGCAAAAGAGCTTGCCGAAATTTCAACCCTTGCCCGCATTATTTCCGAAGAAATAGAATATTCGGCAGATAATACCAACGCAATTAAAGAAATATGGCTGTAAACAGCTTTTCCTATTGACAAAAAGCCAAGAAATAGGCTATAATTACGCTATCCTAACAAACTAAAGTGTTAAAGTGCAGAAAGGCAAGAAATTATGAAAAAAATCCTATGCTTTATACTTTCGGCAATAATAATGCTAACCCCCGTTGCGGTTACCGCCGAAACACCAATAGCAACCGATTTGGCGCTTAACGAAACCGTAAGGATTTATAACACCACCGATTCATTTTTAAGCCATTATTATAGGTTTGTTGTAGATAAGGAAGCACATTTTGTTATCCAATTTACAAACGAAATTTTCGAATATATCGTTTTCGATAAGGATAATAACCCTATCTATACCGACAGCTATATTACTAAATCCTATTTCGAGCTTGACGTAGGCGAATATATTATCGAGGTAACCCAATACAAGGGCGATAACAGCTTTGTTGTAAAATGTGTTGACGGTGTAAGCGGCTTTTATTTTAATAACGATTACATTGCCGTAACATCGAAGGATATTATCGATATTGAATATACCGTATTGCCCCACGAAGGCTTGGTAGATAAAATCGAATACGTTATCGAAAATACCGACGTAATAGATTACGACGAAGACGCAGGGAATTTCGTTGCAAAATCCAATGGCGTAACCGCCTTAACCTATAACCTAACCGATATTTACGGCGGCAGCTTTACAGATACAATGTACGTTGTGGTTGCCCCTAACGTAAAATGGAATACAAACAGACCCTTTTCCGTACCGCAAAAGAACGACCGTGTTGCCACGGTTTTGGAATTTAAGGTAGCCGAATCCGGCGCATACGTTATTTATTCCGCAGGCGAAGGCGACCCTGCCGCCGTTTTGTACGATGACGAAGGCGTAATATCCGACGGCGACGACGAACTTATAAGAGATTTTGTTATAAACGTAAATTTAGAAGCCGATAAGAACTATTATCTGTTTGTTAAAAATTACGCTTATGGGATATCCAACGTATATTTGGTTCCCGACGAAGGGGCTGACGAATCCTTTAAGCTTGATAGAGGCGACGTTATCCTTAGCATAGGCGAGGAGGTTTTGTTGTTCCCCAACCGCCGGCAGGATAATTTAACCGCCACCGCCACCCCCGATGAGCTTGCCGATATTACAACCTGCCCCGATAACGTTACGATAATAGGCAAAAACGAGGGCAAGGGTACCATAACCGTTAACAACGGCAGCGAAAGCGCAACCGTTGATATTACAGTAACCCAGCCCAAGGAATTAACCCCCGATATTCCCGAAAGCGTAACTATTAACAAAAACTATAAAAACAAACGCTTTTCCTTCACCCCCGATGCCGACGGCCGTTACGTAATATCTTCTATCGGCGATTGCGACCCTTATGCAACCCTGTATAATTCTAACGGCACGGTTATTTATTCCGATGACGATTCCGGCGAAGGATATAACTTCCGCATTTGTTTGGATTTAAAGGCAGGGGAAACCTATTGTCTTGATACCACGAGCCATTTAGACGCTACGGCAAAATATAAGGTTGTTGTTTCCAAAGCGGTTCCCGCTACCGAAATAAAAATCGCTCCTCGCGGTTATATCGGTTACGTTGGCAACGTTTATTATTACGACGATTTAGTAAACTTCGATTTCGAGGTATGCTTCGGCGCAGCCTATGGCGCTATGGAAGCGGAATACACTTATTCTCTTGAATGCGTAACCAAAGATAAGGAATATATCCTTAAGGTAGAAGCCTATAACCAAGAGCTTTCAGATACTATAATCATAAAGCAGATAGAAAGCATCTTTTGCGACGTTAACCTTGACGAAAAACGCACCGCCGAGGATTATTTGCTGTTAAAATCCCGCTTGGACGGCACCGACGATTTAGTTCGTTTTCAGCTTGAAAAAGCAGACGTTAACAGCGATTTCACCGTAACCCAAGCCGATTTGGATATAATGCTTAAGGTGTTGGAGGAAATTTACGGCCACGAAACCGTTTTAACTGCCGAAGGCAACGTAATCACCGCAAAATGCTTTATAGACACTATGGAATGCCCCGTTCACAATAAGGGCTACACCCTTACCCTAACAGCTCTTGGCGGCGAATATAAGGATGCGGAATATTTTGCCACGGTAGAAGAAAACCTTTCGGATATAATTAAAGGCCTATCTTATACCGTATATTACGAAGGTATAAACGGCACCGATTATGCCGCAACCACCTCTGCCCCCTACGAAATTGGCGAATATAAAGCCTACGTTACCATAGGCGAAGTTACCGCGGTTGCAGAATTTAAAATAACAAAGCCTACCTACACCGTTGGCGATATAAACGGCAACGGCAAGATAGATGCAAGAGATTATTTGCTTCTAAAGCGCGCATATTTCGGCACCTATACCTTAACCTGCGAAAGCGAAGCCGCCGATATTAACGGCAACGGCAAACTGGATGCAAGAGATTATTTGCTTTTAAAACGTGCTTATTTTGGCACTTACGAAATAAAATAAAAATCATAACGTAGGGAAGGGGCTCTTTACCCCAAAAACCGTTCGGTTTTCGGGGACCCCATTTGTCCCCTTCCGTTACTTTATATTAGAATAACCTTGCGGAAGGGGATAAACCCCTTCCCTACAATCTAACCCAACTGTTTTCGTATACACACGTCAACGAAAAAAATCACAACGTAGGGGCGGTGCTTGTCCCTGCCCGCACCCTGCCGTACACTTAACCTTGCGGGCGCACGCAAGGGACGCCCCTACAATCTAACCCAACCATTTCCGCTGACGTAGGTCAACGAACAAAGTAAAAATTATAACGTAGGGAAAGGCTTTATGCCTTTCCGCCGCCTTATCCTATACGTAACCTTGCGGAAGGGGATAAACCCCTTCCCTACAATAAAATCTATACTTAAATAACAAATAAAAAAGGAAAAGGCTTTACGCCTTTTTCTTTTTTGCACATAAAAAATGACGAAAATATAATTTGCTTGTCGAAAATGCATAAAATATCATTTACAAACAAAAATGTATGTGTTATAATAATACAAATGCAAAAAATCTAAAAGAGAGTGATTAAAAATGAAGCAGACCTT